>DATGMV010000122.1:0-10302 GCA_035307185.1 Fermentimonas sp.
CAAATAACATTACTGTTGCTACTGTATAAGCAACTGCATAAAGAATCAATCCTTTAAATCCTATCGCATCACTTGCAAAAACAGCAAACAATATAAACCCTGATTGAGCGATGGAGGAATAAGCTAACATCCTCTTTACACTATGCTGGAATACTGCAGTAATGTTTCCTATTAATAAAGTAGCGACAATAATAATTGCGATTAAAACTTGCCAACTATCTTTGATTGGAAAAAAGTTTAAAAACAGTTTCACAAATGCCATGAAAATGGAAACTTTAACTACAGTTGCCATAAATCCAGTAAATGGTGTTGGTGCACCATCATAAACATCTGCTGTCCAAATATGCATCGGTGCAGCGGAAACTTTAAATCCAAAAGAAACAATCAATAAAATTATCCCAGATAACATCAGCATATTAAATTGACTAAAATCTAATTCACTGATCACAAAAGTTCCTGTTCCACCAAATAATAAGGTTATTCCCATTAAGGTAATCCCTGTAGAAAATGCACCCATCAAGAAATACTTCAGGGAAGCCTCACTACTTTTCACATTTTTCTTATCGCTTCCTGCTAATACATATTGAGGAATAGAGATGATTTCAATAGCTAAGAATAAAATCAGTAAGTTTTCATAAACCGCTAATAAGTGCGCACCGACTAACATAAAGAATATTAAAGAATAATATTCTCCTACGTGTACACCCACTCTTTCAATAGCTTTGGCATTTAAAAGAGTGTAAAATAGAGTTAATCCAACAATTAATGTATTGAACCATACCGTTAAGGGTTCATATACAATCATTGAATTAAAATATTCAACGTTTGTACCTAATTGATAAATATCAAACAACTCCCAAATATTGATACTTAATAAAATAAGCATTAATACATTGGCGAAGTTGCTTAAGTTTTTCTTCTCCTTTACGTTTAAAGAAGCAAACATCATCAAAACTCCAAAAATTGCCGCTGCTATAAGTGGTTTCATTCTTATTGAATAATATTAATAATATAATTTATTAGCTGTAAAGTTTTATTTACAGAAACACTTGAAAGAATAAGTTA
Source organism: Fermentimonas sp. (assembly GCA_035307185.1). GTDB lineage: Bacteria > Bacteroidota > Bacteroidia > Bacteroidales > Dysgonomonadaceae > Proteiniphilum. The sequence goes on from DATGMV010000122.1 coordinate 1,066, forward strand.
GGGTAAACACCTCCTACAATAACTAACAAAACAATCAATCCTAAACCTATCCACTCAAAAGTGGTAATCTCTTTTTTCAATGCTTGTTCATCAGATAAACCTTGCGTGGTTCCATATGCTACTTTTTGCACTAATCGCAACATATAAACAGCACTAAAAATAATTCCAGATCCTGCTAAAACTGTATATAAAACATGATTTTCAAATGCACTTTGCATGATTCCATTAAATATCATAAACTCTCCTATAAAGCTATTCGTTAAGGGTAATCCTACATTCGCAAAAGAAAGAATCACTAAAAATATAGATACGGTTGGCGCTATAGTAGCAAAACCACCCATTTTATTCATATTACGTGTCTGATATTTCTGCTCAATAATACCTAAAACTAACCACAATCCTGCAACTGTAATCCCATGATTAAACATTTGAATAATTACACCATTCGTTGCACTTTCCGTATTCATAAACAAACCTAAGTTCATCAAGCCGATATGGGCTATGGAAGAGTATGCAATTACACGTTTAATGTCATTTTGAACAAAAGCAATCAATGAAGCATATATGATACTGATTAATGAAAGTATGATGATCGTATTCGTCCAATAAGCAGTAGCTTCAGGGAACAATGGTAATAACCATTTAATCACTGCGAACAATCCCATTTTAACCATTAAAGCACTTAACACAATCGTAGTTGAAGTTTCTGTGTTCTCATACGCATCGGGTTGCCAAGTATGAAAAGGAAATAATGGCATTTTAATTGCAAATGCGACAAATACCAACCAAAACATCCACTGTTGTGTAGTGAAATCTAACTGTTGAGCTGCTGATACTATTGCATCATAATCAAAACTTTGTCCTGCTTGTAAATACAAGTATATCAAAGCTGCAAGCATCATCAAACTTCCTAAGAAAGTATAAACAAAGAACTTAAAAGTTACTCTTATACGATCTTTTCCACCCCATTGACTTGCCAAGAAATAAACTGGAACTAATGCCAACTCCCAAAAGAAGTAAAACAATAAAAAATCATGTGCTAAAAACACACCCATTAAGCCTGCCTGAGTCAACAATAGCAAACCAATGTATTTGTTCATATTTGGCAAAGTAATATGAACTCTAGATAATAATGTAATAAAATACACTACACCAGTCAGTAAAACCATCAGGGTAGAAACCCCTTCAGCTTTTAATGTAAAACTCGCCCCTAAATCTTGTAACCAAGATGCAGTAAATATAATTTCATCAGAGGAGTATCCGTAGGCTAAATAAATACTTATCAGCATCGTTGCCAAACTCGATACAATACCTAAGTTTTTAACTTGGTCAGACTGTATTAAAAAGCTTAACAAGCCAGATACTAATGGAATTAAAATCAATAATAGAAGAATCATGCTAAAATCTGATTAAATATGCTAAATACCACTTATTAAAACGTAGGAATAATCCAAAGTCCTAATAAAAGCAAACTAAATATTCCTATAACAAGGATGAAAAAATACAGACCTACTTGTCCACTTTGAATCAACCTAAATTTCGTACTGCTCCAATAAACGATCTTCCCTACGCCATTAACCACACCATCTATCAAACCACGCTCAATCACATTATTAAAGAAGTGACTCAATTCTTTCAGCGGACTAACAATTAAACCTTTGTAAATATCATCTACATACCAAGCGTTTTCTAAAGCCTTATTAATTCCTTTAGCTTCTTTGACAACACCTGACTTAGTCTTCATTCTTGCCACAAATATCATAACTAATACTACTGCCACAGACAATCCCATAAGTATCCATTCTGTAGACGCAGGGACTAATTCCACTTGAAAATTTTGTACTACTGGACTTAAGAAATTAGCTAATGCATGGTTTTCGGCAAATAAATGAGGTAAACCTACATAACCACCTACAACAGATAGTATCGCTAAAACTATTAAAGGGAAAGTCATCGTACCTGGACTTTCATGTATTTTATCTTGTTGAACAGCTCCTCTATAAGTCCCTGTGAATACTAAGAAATATAAACGGAACATATAAAATGCAGTCATTGCCGCACCTGCTAATCCTAAATAAAAATAAAGAGGATTTTTAGCGTAAGCTGACATTAATATTTCATCCTTAGAGAAGAAACCTGACAAACCTGGAAATCCTGCAATAGCCAAACAACCAATCAAAAAAGTAATATGTGTAATCGGCATTTTCTTTGCCAAGCCCCCCATTTTACGAATATCTTGTTCTCCCGTTAAGTTATGAATTACAGCTCCTGCACCTAAGAATAATAAAGCTTTAAAGAAAGCATGCGTCATTACATGGAAAACACCACCCACATAAGAACCAACACCTAAAGCCAAGAACATATATCCTAATTGACTAACTGTAGAGTAAGCCAGTACTTTTTTAATATCATTTTGTTTCAACGCAATCGATGCTGCTACTAATAACGTAACCAAACCTACAATAGCCACCATATCTTGTGCATAAGGTGCTAAATTATAAAGTACATTACTACGAGCAATCATATAGATACCTGCGGTTACCATCGTCGCCGCGTGAATTAATGCAGAAACTGGTGTTGGACCCGCCATCGCATCCGGCAACCAAGTATATAATGGTATCTGAGCACTTTTACCCATGGCACCAATAAAGAAGCTGATCGCAATAGTATTCATGATAGAGGTATCCACACCTTGAGAAGGCATAATTGCAAATAACTCTTGATATTCAATAGTTCCAAAATGATATAACACTAATAGCATACCCACTAAGAAACCCAAATCACCTATTCTATTCATTATGAATGCTTTCTTACCAGCATTCGTAAACTCTTTGTTTTTAAACCAAAAACCAATCAATAAGTATGAGGCTAATCCTACACCTTCCCAACCAATAAACATGATTGCATAGTTTCCTCCCATAACTAATAACAACATGCTAAATACGAAGAAACTCAGATAAGCGAAATACTTCACATAACCTTTATCATCGTTCATATACCCCATAGAGTAAATGTGAATTAAGGTTCCAATTCCTGTAATAATCAACAAGAATAAAGAGGATAATTCGTCAATTTGAAATGAGAATGGAATGTTTAAATCACCTGCAGTAATAAACGAAAACCAGGTATATGTAAATCCTTCTGGTTCTATTTGAACATAATTAATAACTGACAACACAAAGGAGGTCAAAATGGCTAGTGTACCGATCCACCCTGCCGTCTTTTTAGGCATGGACTTCCAAAAGAAACCGTTAAGTAAAAACCCTACTAAAGGTAATAATGGAATAAGGTAAATAAAGTCTTTCATACTATCTATAAATATCTATACAACAAATGATGTCTTTCTGTGGATTTAATGTTTTAATCTATTGAGTAAATTAATATCCACTGAATGAATTTTTCTATAAACCATTACTATAATAGAAAGTCCGACTGCTACTTCTGCTGCTGCTACTACCATAATAAAGAAAACAAAAATTTGTGCATCAGCTAATCCATGAAACTTACTGAAAGCAACCATTAATAAGTTCACTGCATTTAGCATCAACTCAACGGACATAAATACGATAATAGCGTTCCTGCGTGTGAGTACTCCTATCGTTCCAATAGCAAATAATGCTAAACTTAAAAATATATAATAATTGATCGGCATAATTATGATTTGATCTGTTGAGAATGATCTGTATTACTATCTGTTGGTACTTTTTCTTTCTTTGCTATAATCATAGCACCTACCATTGCAGACAAAAACAATACACTACTAATTTCAAAAGGAAGTACGTAATCTCTAAATAATACCATCCCTAAGTTTTCTATCAGCCCTATATCCATTGTACCGTCTACGGCATTACCTTCTAAACTCACTGTTCTCAATGCGGCAATAATTACTAAAAACAAAGCACCTCCACTAATAAACCCTATAAATTGAAGCAGTCTCTTCTTTTGAGGTTCTGCATCTTTATTTAAATTCATCAACATGATGACAAATAGAAACAATACCATGATAGCCCCAGCGTAAACTATAATATTTACAATAGCTATAAACTGCGCATTCATAATAACATAATGCCCTGATAATGTAAAAAATGTAGCGATCAAAAATAATACGCTATTCACTGGGTTTTTACTTAACACTACTCCTAAACCGCAAGCGATAGTCATAAATGAAAGCAACCAAAAAACAATTTCGTGTAAACTCATGCTTTAAATACTATTTTTCAGTTTTAGGTTTTAATTGCTCATCTGTAATGAGTAAATCTTCCTTTTTATAAACAAAATAATCTCTTGTATAATTCGCTGGCATCACTGTTTCCGTCAGATAAATAGCGTCTTTAGGACAAGCCTCTTCACACAATCCACAAAATATACAACGCAACATATTAATTTCATACTTCGCCGCATACTTCTCCTCTCTATACAAATGTTCTTCACCTGGTTGACGCTCTGCAGCTTCCATAGTAATTGCTTCTGCTGGACATGCTACAGCACATAAACCACAAGCAGTACACCTTTCTCTCCCCTCCTCATCTCTATTCAAGACATGTAGCCCTCTAAAAACAGGACTAAAAGGACGTTGCTCCTCAGGATAACTATAAGTCGCTGTTTTTGTAAACATGTGACCCACAGTAATTTTCAGTCCTGCAAGCAAACTCGGTATATGCATACGTTCCATGAACGTCATTGGGCTTCTATCTACTTCTACTGATCTATTCGTTAATGGTTCCATAATAACTTGATTCATTAATTAAAGAAAAACAAAATCACTGCACCTGTAATGATCAAATTCACTAATGCTAAAGGAATTAAACCTGTCCAACCTAATTTCAATAACTGATCGAAACGGAAACGAGGCAAAGTCCATCGCACAAACATAAAGAATAATATAAATCCTACTATTTTAATCATTAAAACAGCCACTCCTATCAATGAAAACAATCCTGAGCTTACATTTGCACTAACCCAATCCATACCTGGGAAATTATAACCCCCAAAGAATAACGTGGCAAGAATTGCTGAGCTGAAAAACATATTGATATACTCAGCAAATAAGAACATTCCTAATTTCATTGAAGAATATTCTTGGTGGAAACCCATGTTTAATTCACTATCCGCTTCTGGCAAGTCAAAAGGTGCTCTTCCTAATTCTGCAAATGTACAAATTAGAAATATCACAAAACCAAGCGGTTGTTTAAAGAAATTCCAAGTAAACCAACCATCATTCCAAAATCCATGCTGTTGCTCAACAATCTCTCTCATACTTAAAGACCCACTCATCATCACAACTGCAATTAAGCTTAGCCCTAAAGCTAATTCATAAGAAATTGCTTGAGAAGCCGCACGAATACTTGACAACAATGAAAACTTGTTATTAGAACTCCATCCACCTAACATAATTCCATATATACCCAGTCCTACTACTCCAAAAACAAATAAAATACCAATACTTACATCCGCAACTTGTAAAGCAATTGTACGTGTACCTTCGGCAGTTTCAATTGTAAAATCTGGTCCCCATGGAATAACAGCGCTGCTCATCAATGCGGTCACCATAAATAAGACCGGTGCAAGAATAAATATTGTTCTTGTTGATCTATCAGGTTCTATCTCCTCTTTAAAGAATAATTTTCCACCATCCGCTAAAGGTTGAAGAAGTCCCCAAAAACCTGCTCGGTTAGGCCCTAAACGATCTTGCATGAAGGCAGCTATTTTCCGCTCACCCCAAGTGGAGTATGCTGCTACCCCAAAAGCACCAAGTATAATTACTAGTATTAAAACTGCTTTCTCTAAAATAAAAATCCAATCCATGTTGCTCGAATAAAAGTATGCAAAGGTAATAAATTTGTCAAAACTTAAAGATTACTCAAAAACCTATGACTTTTCAGGCTTATCACTTTCAAAATCAGTACTATGCGCTGGTCGTGGTAACTCACTTAAATGCACAGATGGCTTATTCACATCACTTACGTCATGGATATCCATCAACATTCGTGGTTGTTTACCTATTACTCTGTCAATGTAAACTGGTTGTTTTGCAGTTCCTACATTTCCAGCATAGTGACCTTGTGCTATAACACTACTACGCTTAATTAAGCTTGGTCCTTCAATAACCCAGTCCGAAGTTTTTTTCTTGTCAAAACGACATGTATTACAAATAAAATCTTGGACTTCTCCCCACTCATCCTTTCTACCTGTAACTCGGAAAACTTCTTCGCCTCTCATCCATAATCGAACTTTACCAGCACAAGTAGGACAATCTCTATGAGCATCTAAAGGCTTAGTAAACCAAACTCTATTTTTAAATCTAAATGTTTTATCTGTTAATGCGCCTACTGGACATACGTCAATCACATTTCCAATAAACTCATTATCTAAAGCTCTTGAAATCCCAGTTGTAATTTGAGCTTTCTCGCCTCTGTTTAAAATTCCATGTTGACGTTCATCCGTCAACTGATCTGCTAATTGCACACAACGGAAACACATAATACAGCGATTCATATGCAACTGAATATGTGGACCAATATCTTCTGTAGCAAATGTTCTTCTTTCAAATTGAGTACGCGTTAGTTCTTTACCATGTGCAAAACTCAAGTCTTGTAAATCACATTCTCCTGCCTGATCACAAACCGGACAATCTAAAGGATGATTTAATAATAAAAATTCAGTTATTCCTCTTCTGGCTTCAACTACTCTCTTGGAGGTTATATTTTGAACTTCCATTCCATCCATCACTGTAGTTTTACAACTTGCCATCAATTTAGGCATGGGTCTTGGGTCTTTTTCAGAACCTTTCGATACCTCGACCAAACAGGTTCTACATTTCCCTCCACTCCCCTCTAATTTACTATAATAACACATAGTCGGAGGAGCCACATCACCACCAATCTGCCTTGCAGCTTGTAATATAGTAGTCCCTGCTGGAACATCTATCGAAATATTATCGATGGTAACCTTAAATGTCTTTTTTTCTGTACTCATCTGGAAATATTTTTATAACACCATTTCTGATGTTCAAATTAATTTTATTGCAAAGGATTTTTATACACTCTACTTCTCCTATTCATTTTAATATCCTTTTGCATACCTGCCTTAACATAATCCTCAAATTCAGACCTAAAGTGACGAATAGCTGAAGCCACTGGCCAAGCTGCTGCATCACCTAATGGACAAATTGTATTTCCTTCAATTTTACTTTGAATATCCCAAAGTAAATCAATGTCCTCCATAGTAGCTGTCCCTTCAGCAAACTTTAAGAAGATTCTCCACATCCATCCTGTTCCTTCTCTACAAGGACTACATTGTCCACAACTTTCATGCATATAAAAATGTGATAAAGTAGCCGTATGTTTTACCACGCTTTGGTCTGAGTCTAAAACTATAAAGCCACCAGAACCAAGCATTGTTCCTGTTTCAAAGCCACCTTCAGATAAGCTTTCATAATTCATCAATCTTGGCTTACCATCTGCAGTTTTTAAAATAAGTTCTGCAGGTAAAATAGGAACGGATGACCCTCCTGGAATTACTGCCTTTAATGACTTTCCATTAGGAATCCCCCCGCAATACTCTTCACTAAATATAAACTCTTCAACAGTTAAATCAAATCCAATTTCATAAACGCCTGGTTTATTTAAATTTCCACAAGCTGAAATTAATTTTGTTCCCGTACTTCTTCCTACACCTATTTTAGAAAAAGCTTCTCCACCCATTTCTATGATAGGTACAACTGTAGCTAGACTTTCTACATTATTAACTACTGTTGGTCTCCCCCACAGTCCTTCAACAGCTGGAAAAGGAGGCTTAATTCTGGGATTACCTCTTTTACCTTCTAAACTTTCTAATAAAGCCGTTTCTTCTCCACAAATATAAGCTCCTGCACCTCGTTGAACGTAAATTTCACAATTAAAACCAGTTCCTAATATATTTTCTCCTAATAAGTTTTTTGCCCTAGCTTCTTCAATTGCTGTTTCTAAAATATCTACAACCCATGCAAACTCACCACGGATATATATATATGTTGCATTGGAACCTAAAGCATAAGATGAAATCAATAATCCTTCAATTAATAAATGAGGAATATGTTCCATCAAATAACGATCTTTAAAAGTTCCCGGTTCTGACTCATCAGCATTACAAACCAAATGCCTCGGAACACCTTCTGGTTTGGCCAAAAAGCTCCATTTTAAACCCGTAGGGAATCCAGCTCCTCCTCTGCCCCTTAATCCACTCAGTTTCACCTCTTCAGTGATTGCATCTGGATCCATTTTCAAGGCTTTCTTCAAATTCTCATACCCATCATGCTGCATATAAGTATCTATATGCTTAATTCCAGGTACATTTATATGTTTAAATAATAATTTCATGAACGCTCAAATTATATATAAATATTAAGAAGATTTTCGAACAAACAATTGATATTCAAGTCCTCTTTTTCTTAATAGTGTATCTTCAGATGTCAATCTGATGATTTCTCTTTGATCAGACCAAAATAATAAGGAGTCTTCTTGTATTACATAAGGATAAAAATTTGCTGTATCTCCATTTTTATCCACAGTACCAAAATATTCTTTTCCATAAAAGAAAGTAAAGTCTTTTAGCTGCTCCTCTTGCATTTCATGAAACGCCTGATAATTAGAATCTTCCTTACGAGGCACATAATCTCCTTCTACTAAAGACCAATTATCAACCATTCGCCAATTACCAATAATTTCTGGCATGGGATGTGACGAACTACAAGACAATAAGACAGCAAAGACTACCATCAATAAAAATATTTTTATCTCTCCGTTATTCTGCATTTTTCGATCTTATTTCTTCAATAATCTCATCTATACGCTCTGTGGTCAAATGCTCAGAGTATGTCTTTCCCAATTGCATCATAGGTGCGTAGCCACAAGCCGCTAAACATTCTACTATTTTCAGGGAGAACAATCCATCTTCAGTGGTTTCTCCATCACCAATACCTAATCTTTTCTGAATATGTTCAATAATTTCCTCACTCCCACGAACCATACAAGGTCCCGTTTGACATACTTCAAAAATATGTTTCCCCATCGGTTTCAAATTGAACATGGTATAAAAAGTTACCACTTCATATACTTCAATAGGTAAGATGTCTAACAAACTTGCCACATAATCCAATACTGGAGTGTCTAGCCATCCACCAAAATGATCTTGCGCATATAGCAACAATGGAATTAATGCACTTTTTTGTTTTCCCTCTGGATAACGTGCGATAAGTTT
>DATGMV010000123.1:0-20617 GCA_035307185.1 Fermentimonas sp.
AAAAGAGGACTTTTACCGTACCTTCTCCTGAGCATCCTTAGTGAATCGTTATACCAACATTATTAAACTATGAGGATGGTATGACGATAGTTTATGGAATGATTGGATGTGATTCGAAGAAAAAACAGTTATTGTGTGAGATAAATTGGTGATGATTAGAAGGTGATTTGAAGAAAGTCCGATAATGGTTTAGTTACGGATTAGATAAGGATACTTCTTTGTAATCATTTTAAGCAGTTGTAAAATTGCTATATTAGTAGTTCTTTCAATATTTTGCCTTCTGTTTCTGCCAACATTATATTTTTGAGTTTGAATATTACCATTGTACATTGTTGCTATCCAAACAGTACCCACTGGCTTATCTTTAGTGCCACCAAGCGGACCCATTATACCCGATACGGCAATGCTGCAGTCTGTGTTTAAAGATTTAGCCACATTTAGTACCATCTGCTCAACTACTTCTTTACTTACTGCGCTGTGAGACTCTAATATGCCTTTATCTACATTGAGCAATTTTACCTTAACTGAATTTGAATATGAAATAATACTGCCCGCAAAATAGGCTGATGCACCCGGAACAATAGTTAGTTTGTGTGCTATATGACCACCCGTGCAACTTTCAGCGGTAGAAACTGTTAACTTCTTTTTAAGCAACTTATTCCCAAGTATCTCTTCGAGCATTTTGTCGCCCTTAGAGATGTAATAGCTGCCAAGTATTTTCTTTAGTTTTTTTGTCTGTAGTTTAATCTCGGAAATATTTTCCACTCCCCATACCGATAAACGCAGTCTGATGAACCCCAATGATGGAAGGTAAGCCAAGGAAAAACCTACTGGAAGCTGAAGTTCAAATTCTACAAGCTTAGTTGCCAAATCCGACTCAGTTATGTCAGTTACTATAAATGAGCGTTTTAAATACTCTTTTACCTGAAATTGTTGTTTCAACTTTGGTATAATATCATCGCTCATGGCAGTTTTCATCTCATGAGGAACGCCCGGCATAGAAACCACCACTTTATTATCTTTATCAAACCAAAGTATAGGAGCTGTGCCTTCTTTATTCTGAATTACGGTACAATTGGCTGGCACGTATGCTTGTTTCTTTGTGAGTTGATTTACAGAAATGTTTCTTTTTAAGAATATCGATTCAATATTTTGCAGTACATCATCATTAAACTCCAATGCAGTGTGAAAATATTGACAAAGTGTGTGTTTGGTTATATCGTCGTCGGTTGGTCCCACACCCCCGGTTAACAGTAATATATCAGATCTTTCAAATGCTGTATCTAAAGCTCTGATTATATCATTGGCATTATCGCCAATTGTGGATATTGCAACTACTTCAAAACCGTGCTGTGTTAGCTCATGAGCCATCCATACTGCATTTGTATCTGTAATCTGTCCGATGAGCAATTCATCTCCTATAGTGATAATTTCTACCTTCATAATTACCAGTTTAGTGCGTAAATATAGCTATTTAAGTAATATATTAGTAGTTTAGGGATAAAAAAGGGAGATTATTATTTTTTTAATATGATTGTTTGTCTTATCTTTGCCCTCCGAAATTTGCCAATAATAAAAAGAGGTATATATAATGAAAAAAGAGATTCATCCCGAAAATTATCGCCCGGTAGTTTTTAAAGATATGTCCAACGAAGATATATTTATATCCCGTTCTACAGTAAATGCGAGAGAAACTATAGAAATTGACGGAGTTACTTATCCATTAGTAAAACTTGAGATTACAAGCACATCTCATCCATTTTACACAGGAAAACAAAAACTGGTGGATACAGCCGGACGTGTTGACAAGTTTATGAGTCGTTACGGAAATCGTAATAAGAAGAAATAAACTTTAAGAAGGTATTTGATATTAAGCGGTGATCATTTTGGTCACCGTTTTTTTGTTATATACTATTTATGAATTTAGAGCAAATTTGCCTATTTTTGTGACCTTAAGACTTAAAACTCACTTTAGTAAAAGAATGTTCGATAAAATGAAAAAAATAGCACTTATTATATTGCCTCTATTTTTTGTTCTATTTTCGCATACTGCCTACGGACAGGTACAGTTGCACGATAGCTCAAAAGTGAGTTTATTAACTGCATCTCCCTGGCATGGTGCTGTTTATGCATTATTCGGTCATACAGCAATTCGTGTACAGGACGATTCTACCGGAGTTGATGCGGTATTTAACTATGGTTATTTTGATCCTACTCAGCCAAATTTTACATATAATTTCATTAGGGGTAAAACCGACTATGTACTTGGAGTAAATACATTCAATGAATTTATTTATGAGTATGAATATAAAGGGCAAGAGGTAATTGAGCAGGAATTAAACTTGTCGATAAGTGAAAAGCAACAGTTATACAATGCTTTGTTTATTAATGCATTACCCGAGAATATGCGGTATAGGTATAACTATTTATTCGATAATTGTGCCACACGACCGCGCGATATGATTGAAAATTATATTGATGGTTCTATTATTTATGCCGAAAATAAAGAAACGCAATCGTTTCGTGATTTGGTGCACGAGTGTGTAAACCATTATAAGTGGATTGAATTTGGAATTGATTTATTGATAGGCAGTGAAGCTGACAAGGAGATAGGCGTAAGGCAGAAAATGTTTATTCCGAGTTATCTGATGAAGTCTTTTGAGGGTGCAAACGTGATAAAAAGCGACTCGTTAAGTTATCCTTTGATAAAGAACTCTGAAGTAGTGTTAGAGGTTAATAATGAAAGGAATAGCCCTCGCGAACGTATGTTGATATCTCCAATATTAACTGCATTCGCACTACTTCTTGTAACTATTTTAATAAGTTTTGTTCAGGTAGCTAATCTTAATAAGGTTAGGTCCACTAAATATTTTGATACAGTACTTTTTGGCATTGCAGGTGTATGTGGATTAATCCTGTTTACTCTTATGTTTTTTTCTGAACATCCGGCCACAAATCCTAACTGGAATTTTGTATGGCTAAATATATTCGCTCTCATTGCAGCAATATTATTTTGGGTAAAATCGGCAAATAAAATCGTTTATTTATACCATTTCATTAACTTTGCACTAATAACACTATTTATTCTATTTTGGTGGCTGATACCGCAACAGCTTCCTTTTGCAACAATACCCTTTTCGTTAAGTTTATGGGTTAGATCAGGAACAAACCTGCTTATGTTAAGAAATAAAAGAATAGTAAATAGGCGTTTCACCTCGAGCAGACACATGAAAGCCGGCTGGGGACAGTAAAAAAAAGGAATTAATTACGAAAAATGATACGAGTAATAACTTCAATTGTAGCTTTATTTTCAATTACATCTATATATTCACAGAGTCCCACAGGTGAAGTTCCAAAATTGGTAGTTGGCATTACCATTGATCAGCTTAGAGGAGATTATCTTGAGATGTTTAAGCACACCTTTGGTAATAAGGGATTTAACAGATTGTTAAATAACGGACTTGTTTATAGCAACGTTAATTATGATTTTCCCAATTTAGATAAGGCTTCTACAATTACAACAATTTTTACTGGTGCAAACCCTTCTTATCATGGAATAACTGCCGAAAGAAAGTATTTGGTTGATAAGAATCTGGAGGTGTCGTCTTTTATTGATGATAACTATATGGGAAACTTCACTACCGATAAAGTATCACCACTTCCTGTTAGGGTTTCTACTATTGCAGATGAACTGAAAATTGCCTCCGGTGGGCAGTCCGATATTTTTGCTTTTGCACCCGATGCATCTCAGGCACTTGCTTCCGGCGGTCATGCCGCAAGCGGAGCATACTGGATTGAGAATGAAGATGCAAAATGGGCAACTACAACCTTTTATAAAACAAGGCAGCCGGTTGTAGATCAGCATAACCGTAGCCAGCAATCACTAACCTACACAATAAACAGTCTTTCGTGGAAACCGGCAATTAGTATTGATAAATATAATGCATTTCCGTATACTAAGAACAGGTTTAATTTTCAGCATTTTTTTGGCAACAACAACAAGGACAACGTAAAAAGATTTAAAGAGTCGCCCTATGTTAATAAAGAAGTGAATGACATGGCCATAAAAGTTATGGAGGTTAATTCGCTTGGTACCAGAATTAATCCCGACTTTTTAGCTGTGACTTTTTATGCCGGAAATTTTTCAGAAGCGCTCGATAAAAACTATTCGGTAGAAATTCAAGACACCTACCACAGGCTCGATCATGAGCTGGCAAGGCTACTTGATGCTATTGATGCTTCGGTTGGACTTCAAAATACACTTATTTTCATTGTTTCTACAGGATATTTTAAAGAGCAGGAAATAATACCCGAAGGGATGGTAACCTCTGGTGGTATTTTCTATCCGGATAGAAGTCAGGCTCTCCTAAACATGTACCTGATGGCAACATACGGCAGAGAGCAGTGGATAAAAAAGTATTATAACAGACAGTTTTTCTTTGATAGAAAATTGCTGGAAGATAAAAAAATAGATTTAAGCGATTTTCAACGCACTGCGGCAGAATTTCTTGTTGAATCGGCAGGAATACAAGATGTAATAACATCTTATCAGATGTTGCATGGTGCTTACAATCATACAGTTCAGTTTTATAGAAACGGCTACTACAAAGGCGTTTCGGGCGATTTATTTCTTGAGTTGCAACCAGGCTGGAACATAAAAGATCCTGAGAGTAAAGAAACAGAGAGGGTTAATAATAATGCTATTACAGCACCGGTTATCTTTTTTGGGAAAGATATTAAACCACAGAAAATTAATCGTACTATAGAGGCTACAGAGATTGCTCCCAGTGTCTCATACAGGCTACGTATACGTGCGCCAAACGCTGCAAATGGCGAAATACTCAAGGAGCTGTTTTAATAAAATAAGACAGTAGAATAAATTAAGAATAATAAGCATCAAAATAAAACTATGGCATTTAATAAAATAATATCAAAGATTTTTGGTAATAAGGCACAACGGGACCTTAACGAAGTAAATCCTGTTGTGAAAGAAATTAAGCAGGCCTACTTAGAAGTAGAGAAGCTTACGAATGATGAACTTCGCAGCAGAACAAAAGAGCTTGAGAAAAAGATATCGGACTATGTTGTTGATGAAAAGAACCAAATTGAACAACTTAAAGTCGGTATGGAAGATGTTGCTATTGACGAGAGAGAGGCAGTTTGGACCCAAATAGATAAATTAGAAAAAGATATAACTGATAAGTATGAGCAAATATTAAGTGAAGTTCTGCCTGTTGCTTTTTCTGTTATGAAGGAGACTGCTCGCAGGTTTACAGAGAGTGAAGAGGTTGTGGTTACTGCAACTGATTTCGATCGTGATCTTGCTGCAAATCACGATTTTGTAAGTATTGAAGGAGATAAGGCTATTTATAAAAACAGATGGATTGCCGGAGGTAATGAAATTACCTGGGATATGATTCATTATGATGTTCAGCTTTTTGGTGGTGTAGTACTGCACAGAGGTAAGATTGCAGAGATGGCAACCGGTGAAGGTAAAACATTGGTAGCTACTCTTCCGGTGTTTCTAAACGCACTTACTCATGAGGGTGTGCACGTAGTAACGGTGAATGATTACCTGGCAAAGCGCGACTCGGAATGGATGGGTCCGATGTATATGTTTCATGGACTTTCGGTTGATTGTATAGATAAACACCAGCCAAACTCTGAGTCGCGCCGCAAGGCATATGAAGCAGATATTACTTTTGGTACAAATAATGAGTTTGGCTTTGATTACCTGAGAGATAATATGGCTGTTTCGCCAAAAGACTTGGTACAGCGTAAACACAATTTTGCGATTGTGGATGAGGTTGACTCTGTCTTGGTGGATGATGCACGTACGCCTCTTATTATATCGGGACCCGTGCCTAAGGGAGAAGAACAGCTTTTTGATCAGTTCCGCCCACGTGTTGAGCTAATTGTGAAGGCTCAAAGAGAGCTTACTACTCGTTTGCTCGCAGATGCAAAAGTTAAAATGGCGTCTTCAGATCCTAAAGAACAGGAAGAGGGGGCTCTTCTGTTATTCCGCTCTTTTAAGGGTATGCCAAAGTATAAGCCCTTGATTAAATATCTGAGTGAACAAGGTGTGAAGGCGTCTATGTTGAAAACTGAGGCTCTTTATATGCAGGAACAAAACAAAAATATGCATATTGTTACTGATCCTTTATATTTCGTAATTGATGAAAAACAACATAGCATCGATTTAACCGATAAGGGTATTGATCTTCTGACAGGTAATTCTGATGATCCACAATTTTTTATTTTACCGGATATTGCTTCTCAGCTGTCGGAACTGGAGAACACTGAATTGAACGATGAAGAGAAGGCTGCTAAGAAGGATGAGCTATTGCAAAGCTATGCTATAAAATCTGAGCGTGTTCATACAATAAATCAGCTACTTAAAGCATACGCATTATTTGAAAAGGATGATGAATATGTGGTAATAGACAACAAGGTTAAAATTGTAGATGAGCAAACTGGTCGTGTTATGGAAGGAAGGCGTTATTCAGACGGACTTCACCAAGCGATTGAAGCTAAGGAAAGGGTAAAAGTTGAAGCTGCTACACAGACATTTGCAACTATTACTCTGCAAAACTTTTTCAGGATGTACAGCAAACTTGCCGGTATGACTGGTACAGCCGAAACAGAAGCAGGAGAGTTTTGGGATATTTACAAATTGGATGTTGTGGTGATTCCAACTAATAAACCAATTGTCAGAGACGACCAGAACGACAGAATCTATAAAACTAAACGTGAGAAGTATAATGCTGTTATTACTGAAGTTGAAGCGTTGATTAATAAGGGCAGGCCAGTGCTTGTAGGAACTACCTCAGTTGAGATTTCTGAGCTATTGAGCCGCATGCTCACTTTACGTAAGATAAATCATAATGTGTTAAATGCCAAGCTACACCAAAGAGAGGCGGAGATTGTTGCAAATGCCGGTCAGAGTGGCGTAGTTACAATTGCCACCAATATGGCAGGTAGGGGTACCGACATCAAGCTTTCTAAAGAGGTAAAACAGGCAGGTGGTTTGGCAATTATTGGTACTGAGCGTCATGAATCGAGACGTGTAGACCGTCAGTTACGCGGTAGAGCAGGTCGTCAGGGAGACCCGGGTTCTTCTGTATTCTTTGTTTCGCTTGAAGATGATCTGATGAGATTATTTGCTACAGAAAAGATTGCCGGACTCATGGATAGAATGGGCTTTGAAGAGGGCGATGTTTTGGAACACAGCATGTTAAGTAAATCGGTAGAACGTGCACAAAAGAAGGTAGAAGAAAACAACTTCGGTATACGTAAGCGATTGCTTGAGTATGACGATGTTATGAATTCTCAGCGTGAAGTAATATACAAACGCAGACGCCACGCTCTTATGGGTGAACGTATTGATAACGATGTTGCCAATATGATATCTGAAACAGCGAAAAATATTGTGGAGATGTATGAGGATGATTATGAAAATATGAAACTCGAACTCCTACGTGTTATGGCTCTTGAGATACCTTTTAAAGAAGAGGATATAAAGAAAATGCGCACGGCAGATATGATTGATTCTGTGGTAAAGAAAGCATTTGAAACATTTAAACGTAAGACAGATCGTTTAGCAGAAATTGCGCATCCTGTGATAACTCAGGTTTATGAGAATCAGGGGGCAATGTATGAAAATATACTTATTCCAATTACAGATGGTAAAAGGGTTTACAATATTTCATGTAACTTGAAAGAGGCTTACGAAACAGGTTCTAAGGCTTTGGTGAAAGCTTTTGAGAAATCAATTCTACTGCATACTATTGATGAGGATTGGAAAGAACACTTGCGTGAGATGGACGAGCTGCGTCATTCTGTTCAGACAGCAAGCTATGAACAGAAAGATCCGCTTTTGATTTATAAACTAGAATCATTTAATCTTTTTGGAACAATGATTAATGATATAAACTCTAAATCGGTTTCAATCTTAATGAGAGGACAGATTCCTGTACAAGACCCGTCAGCAGTTAGACAAGCAGCACCGGAACAGAAGACCGATTATAGTAAGTATAGAACTCAAAAAGATGATTCTGAGTCTTTAACACCTGGTGGAGGCAGTAATGGAGACCCAAATGCTCAACAACGTCAGAAGCAAAAACTTGAACCGATAAGGGTTGAGAAAAAGGTAGGTAGAAACGATCCTTGTCCATGTGGTAGTGGCAAGAAGTATAAGAATTGTCACGGCAATTAAAATGATTTAAAAAACATTGAGACAGGCACTAAATTAGTGCCTGTTTTTTTTGTTAAAATCAAAGAAAAGCAGTACTTTAGTATAATTAAAATAGGAAGAGTATAAAATATCTATATGATTGAAAACTAACTACATACATAGTTTGTTTTCTGACAAAAAATCTCAATTTAAATATGATTGATCAAGAAGATAGAATCATCAAGATTAACATCGAAGATGAAATGAAGTCGTCATACATCGATTATTCGATGTCTGTAATTGTTTCTCGTGCATTACCTGATGTTAGAGACGGTTTCAAGCCGGTGCACAGACGCATACTATTCGGGATGTCTGGATTGGGAAATACTCCTGATAAACCGCATAAAAAGTCGGCTAGAATTGTTGGTGAGGTGTTAGGTAAGTATCACCCTCACGGCGATTCATCTGTATATAATGCCATGGTAAGACTTGCACAGCATTGGAGCATGAGATATACTCTTATTGATGGTCAAGGTAACATGGGAAGTGTTGACGGAGACAGTCCTGCAGCAATGCGATATACTGAAGCAAGATTAAATAGGCTTGCAGAAGAGATGTTGCGTGATTTAGATAAAGAAACTGTTGATTTTCAACTAAACTTCGACGATACTTTAAACGAACCTACAGTACTTCCAACTCGTATTCCAAATTTGCTGATGAACGGATCATCAGGAATTGCAGTTGGTATGGCAACTAACATGGCTCCTCATAATTTAACTGAGTGTATCAATGGAATAATTGCATATATTGACGACAGAGATATTGATGTTAAGGGGCTTATGGAATATATTAAGGCTCCTGATTTCCCTACGGGTGCTTTCATTTACGGTTATAAAGGTGTAGAAGAGGCTTTTGAGACCGGAAGAGGTCGAGTAGTTATGCGTGGTAGGGCTGAGATAGAGTCTAACGGATCGCAAGATAAGATCATCATTTCTGAAATACCTTATCTTGTGAATAAAGCGGCTTTGATTAAGCATATTGCCGATCTGGTTACCGAAAAGAGAATTGAAGGTGTTTCTAACGTAAATGATGAGTCTGACAGGCAAGGTATGCGTATTGTTGTTGATGTTAAGCGTGACGGCAATGCTAATGTTATCCTGAATAAACTTTATAAATTAACAGCATTAGAATCTTCATTCAGTGTTAATAATATTGCACTTGTAAATGGCCGTCCTCAACTGCTTAACCTCAAGCAGTTAATTGAATTTTTTGTTGAGCATAGACATGATGTTGTTACACGCAGAACCAAATATGAGCTAAGAAAAGCTGAAGAAAGGGCTCATATTCTTGAAGGACTTATTATTGCATCTGATAATATTGATGAAGTAATTGCAATTATAAGGGGTTCTTCAACACCACAAGCAGCAATTCAAAGTTTAATGGATAGGTTCGAACTATCTGATATTCAGGCTCGTGCAATTGTTGAGATGAGATTAAGACAGCTGACTGGTCTTGAGCAGGATAAGCTGCATGCAGAATATGAAGATATTCAAAAATTAATTGCTCGTCTGAACGAAATCCTTAATAATGAGGATGTTTTGATGGATGTAATTAAAGCTGAACTTATAGAAATAAGAGATAAATATGGAGATGAGCGTCGCTCTGAAATCATATTTGCTGCCGAGGATATGAATCCTGAGGATTTTTATGCTGATGATGATATGGTAATTACTATATCGCATATGGGGTATATTAAACGTACTCCTTTAGATGAATTCCATACTCAGAACAGAGGTGGGGTGGGAGCTAAAGGTTCCGATACAAGAGAACTGGATTTTGTGGAATATATTTATCCTGCAACTATGCATAATTATATGCTTCTGTTTACGTTGAAAGGTAAATGTTATTGGTTGCATGTTTACGAAATTCCCGAGGGTTCCAAAAACTCTAAAGGCAGAGCTATTCAGAATCTTATCAATATCGATCCTGACGACTCAGTAACTGCTTTTGTGAGAGTAGATAATTTAACTGATGAAGAATATATAAATTCTAATTATCTCTTATTCTGTACGGAAAAAGGGATCATTAAGAAAACTTTGCTTGAGGCATATTCAAGACCTAGACAAAATGGTGTGAACGCCATAACGATTAGAGAGGATGATGAAGTAATTTCTGTTAGATTAACTGATGGTAAACAGCATATTATATTGGCTAACAGAAACGGTAGAGCCATTAGATTTGATGAAAACGATGTGCGAACAATGGGACGTACAGCTACCGGTGTAAAAGGAATTACATTAGATGATGATGGAGAAGATAAGGTAATAGGAATGATTTGCATGGAACCTGAATCGGATGATACAATACTGGTAGTATCTGAACAAGGTTACGGGAAAAGAACTTTACTAAATGATGAGGACGGAGAACCGGTTTATCGTATTACACGAAGAGGTGGTAAAGGTGTTAAAACACTTAATATCACAGATAAAACAGGTAAATTAATTGCAATTAAAAGCGTTACAGATGACAACGATTTAATGATAATTAACAAGTCTGGTATTACAATTAGAATGAAAATTTCCGACCTTCGTATAATGGGTCGTGCCACACAAGGTGTACGTCTTATAAATCTGGAAAAACGTAATGATCAGATTGCATCTGTATGTAAAGTTGATTCGGGAGAAGATGAAGAGTTATTAGATAACCTTGAACTTGATGATGCAAATTTAGAAGATGGTGATACATTAGATTAAACTTTTTCAGAGTTTTTAGTCATAAGAGTATAGATTTACAAAAAGCTTGAAATTTTTATATAATCAAAAAAATATGAACATAATGAGAAAAATCCTATTCCTTACTATGATTGCTGTTTTTTCCGCGGGATCAATATTCGCGCAGAAATCGGCTATTAGAGATGCGAAAAGATCACTGGGTAGAGATGATCTTAAAGAGGCACGTGCACTTATAAAACAAGCAACTGAGAACAAAGAGACATCCACAGATCCTGAAACATGGAAAATTATGGGTGACATTGGTAACAAAGCTTTTGATAATGAAAGAACAAAAACTATGTTAGGGCAGAATGCAAATGATAAAGCTATGTATGATGGACTTATGGAATCTTATATGCCTTATCTTAAAGCTGACTCTCTTGCCGAACTACCTGATGAAAAGGGACGTGTAAGAAATAAAGTAAGAAAAGATATTGCATCTATATTACGTGCAAATCATCCATTCTTTATTAACGGAGGAGTTTACTACAACGAGCAGAATAATTTTTCGAAAGCTGCCGATTTCTTTGAAATATATTGGGACATTCCAACATTACCAATGTTTGAAAGTGAAAAAGAATCATTCGTAATTGACAGTACATATCAAACTATAAAATATTATGCTATAATTACAGCTATACAGGCAAAAGAGCATGATAGAGCTTTAAAGATGCTGGAAAGAGCTGCAAATGAACCATTTATAGAGAATAGTGCATATCAGGAAAGTGATATTTATGAACTAATGGCAAGTGAATACATTAATTTAGGTGATTCTGCCAAATATTTGGAGACCCTTCACTTAGGTGCAGATAAATTTCCACAGAGTAAGTATTTCATTCCAAATTTGGTTAATGTGTTTATACGCGATGGTAAAACAGACGAAGCTCTTGCATATTTAGATCAGGCAATTGCAAATGATCCTTCAAATGCTTGTGATTTAAATAGCGTTAAAGGTGCATTATTGACAGAACAAGGAGATTTCACAGGTGCAGAGGCTGAATATAATAAAGCACTTGTACAGGATGAAAATTGTGAAAGAGCATTGGAAGCATTGGCAGTTAATTTTATATTACAAGCTCAAAACCTGAAAGAGGAAACTATGACAATAAGTGACAGGCAAAAACAACTACAATATGATAAAGAAACAGTAGTTCTTTACCAAAAATCTTTGCCACACTTAGAAAAGTATAGAGATTTATTAGTTGAAAGAAGTGCTGACGATTCAGAAATTCAATCTGCATTACTTAAACTTAGAAACGTATATTACAACTTAAGTAATATGGGCGTTGATAAATCGAAAGAGTTAGAAGCTATTGAATCTCAATTAGACCTGAATTAATTTCATTCAGAATAAATTATAAGATAAATTTAAAAGGTGGAATTTTTAGAGTTCCACCTTTTTTTACGTTAGGAGAGTTGTTATTTTGTAAAGGAGTTATATTATATACAGTTTGATTAAACATAATAGTTATTATAGTAATTTATACTGGTAGTTTCTTGGAGATAAATTCAGTGATTTTTATTACTTTTGTGCAAGAGAAGATTTAAGAATAAGTTTTAAAGTTACAACAGATTTTAAATATAAAAAATTTTTCTTCTTTAATAATTTCAATTAAATACTGATGACTAAGAATCAACGTTATAACCAACGCGGAGTTTCTGCTACTAAGGAAGATGTACATAATGCAATAAAAAATATTGACAAAGGTTTATTCCCTAAAGCATTTTGTAAAATTATTCCTGATATTTTAGGAAATGACCCGAATTACTGCAATATTATGCATGCAGATGGCGCAGGTACAAAATCTTCACTTGCATATGTTTACTGGCGTGAAACAGGAGATTTATCTGTTTGGAAAGGAATTGCTCAGGATGCACTTATAATGAACGTGGATGATTTGCTTTGTGTTGGAGCAATTGATAATATTCTGGTTTCATCTACAATTGGTAGGAATAAAAATTTAATTCCCGGAGAGGTAATATCTGCTATTATAAACAGTACCAACGAGTTGTGTGCAGAGTTGTCTGATTTAGGTGTTAATCTTTATCCTACCGGTGGAGAAACCGCTGATGTGGGCGATCTAGTACGAACTATTATTGTGGACAGTACTGTTACTTGCCGCATGAAAAGAGAGGATGTTATTGATAATGCAAATATACAAGATGGTGATGTAATTGTAGGGCTTTCATCTACAGGGCAAGCAACCTACGAAAAGGAGTATAATGGTGGTATGGGTAGCAATGGATTAACATCTGCCCGACATGATGTTTTTTCTAATTATATAGCTGCTAAGTATCCCGAAAGTTATGATAATTCAATTCCTAAAGATTTAGTTTATTCAGGTTATATGAAACTAACTGATGAGATTGCTAACTTGGGTATTGACGCAGGTAAGCTTGTATTATCGCCTACCAGAACATATGCGCCTATTATATTGCAGATAATCAAACAGTTGAAAGGAAATGTTAATGGTATAGTTCACTGTTCAGGTGGCGCACAGACAAAGATTCTGCATTTTCTTGGTGATGGACTAAGAGTGGTTAAAAACAACCTATTCCCTACTCCACCACTATTCGAACTTATTCAAAATCAATCTAATACCGATTGGGAGGAAATGTACAAGGTGTTTAATATGGGACACCGTATGGAGTTATATCTTCCGAAAGAATATGCTCAACAGGTTATTGAAATATCAGGTTCATTTAATGTTGATGCACAAATTGTGGGTTATGTTGAAAAATCGACTGTTAGAGAGTTAATAATCGATAGCGAATATGGCCGATACACTTATAATTAAACTAATATATATATACACACAATAAAATACTCTTTATGTCAGATAATTCATTATTAGATAAATTACAACATCTTGTGGTTCGATTTCAGGAGGTGGGAACATTAATAACCGACCCCGATGTTATTTCGGATATGGACAGGTATGTAAAACTTAATAAGGAGTATAGCGATCTGGAAAAGATTGTTAAGGTAAGAGATGAATATAAGATGGCTCTCGATTCAGTAGATGAAGCCAAAAGCATTCTTGAGAATGAGTCGGACTCAGATTTAAGGCAACTTGCAAATGAAGAGCTTTCTATTAATAGCGATAAAATTCCTGAACTGGAAGAGAAGATTAAAATGTTATTAATACCTGCTGATCCGGAAGATGCTAAGAATGTTGTAATGGAAATTAGAGCAGGTACAGGGGGTGATGAAGCTTCAATATTTGCAGGCGACCTATATAAAATGTACACAAGGTATTGTGAGAGTAAAGGCTGGAAAACTGAGATAAGCAGTTTAACCGAAGGTACATCGGGTGGATACAAAGAGATTATCTTTACTGTTACAGGTACTGATGTTTACGGTACATTGAAATATGAATCGGGTGTACATAGGGTTCAAAGAGTACCTCAAACTGAGACTCAGGGCAGAGTTCACACAAGTGCAGCTACAGTAGCTGTGCTTCCGGAAGCAGAGGAATTTGATGTTGAACTTAACCCTGCAGATATTGATTTTCATACTTCCAGATCAAGTGGTGCCGGTGGACAGCACGTGAACAAAGTTGAAACAAAAGTGCAGCTTACTCATAAACCGTCAGGAATTGTTGTTATTTGCCAACAAGGTCGTTCTCAATTACAAAATAGAGAACTGGCTATGCAGATGCTTCGCACGAAGCTTTATGATATAGAGCTTACAAAGCGCGTTGGAGACATTGCATCACGTAGAAAAACAATGGTATCGACGGGAGACAGATCGGCTAAAATTCGCACTTATAATTATCCTCAAGGACGTATTACCGACCATAGAATAAACTACACAATTTATAATCTTTCAAATTTTATGGATGGTGATATTCAAGATGTTATCGATAATTTGATGGTTAGTGAAAATGCCGAGAGAATGAAGGAAGCTGAACTCTAATGTTTATCTGAATTTCACGTAACTCACATATATATATCCAAAAAATTACGTGTGTAAATATATAAATTATGCATGTAAATATATAGTAATGAGTTTAATATCACATCTCAACATTTTTTCCTCAATTAATAATTGATGTTACAAATATAGAATAATGACTAAGTATCAACTTTTTGAACAAATAAAGAAAAAAGAGTCGTTCCTTTGTGTGGGTTTAGATTCTGATATAAAAAAAATTCCAGGTTATCTTCTCGATAATGAAGATCCGATTTATGATTTTAATAAAGCTATAATAGATGCAACAGCACCTTATTGCGTTGCATATAAACCAAATCTGGCTTTTTATGAAAGCGAGGGGGTTAATGGATGGAAGTCATTTGAAAAAACTGTAGCATATATTAAACAAAGATATCCCGAACAGTTTATTATTGCAGATGCAAAACGAGGAGATATTGGTAATACAAGTGAGATGTATGCACGTTCGTTTTTTGATGTAATGAAAGTGGATGCAGTAACCGTTGCCCCATATATGGGGGAAGACAGCGTTAAGCCTTTTCTTATATATCCTGATAAATGGGTTATTTTACTGGCATTGACAAGCAATAAAGGATCTGAAGATTTTCAATTAATAAAAGATGAGCATGGGGAGCGATTGTTCGAAAAAGTACTTAGACAGTCGCAAGAATGGACAACATCTGATCAAATGATGTATGTTGTTGGTGCTACACAAGGTAAACTTTTTGAGGATGTTAGAAAGCTTGCTCCAGATCATTTTTTGCTGGTTCCGGGTGTTGGTGCTCAGGGTGGTTCACTTGAAGAGGTGTGCAAGTATGGTATGAATAGTAGTTGCGGGTTACTGGTAAATTCATCCAGAGGAATTATTTTTGCTGATAATAGTGATAGATTTGCTCATTCTGCAGGTGAAGAAGTAAAGAAGCTTCAAAAGGAAATGAAAGAAATGTTGAGTAAGTATCTCAAATAGACTCATATGCACTAACGCTCCGTCTTATAAAAAATTGATAGCTGTACGATACATGAAACGAAAAATAATTAATGATCCGGTATTTGGGTTTATCAATATTCATAACGACTTCCTGTATAATCTTATACAACACCCCTATCTGCAAAGATTAAACAGAATTAGACAGCTGGGACTTGCCGCATTTGTTTATCCCGGAGCGCAGCACACAAGATTTCATCACTCTATAGGTGCTATGTTTCTTATGGATGAAGCACTTAGAACTCTGAAAGATAAGGGGCATGAAATTACTCAAAAGGAATGGGATGGCGCAATGGCTGCAATACTTTTGCATGATATTGGACATGGTCCTTTCTCCCATGTTTTAGAAAATACGTTGGTAACAAATATTCATCATGAGGAAATTTCACTACTGATGATGCACAGGATTAATGAAGATTTTAACGGAGAACTTCAGACTGCGATTGATATTTTTACTGATAACTACCCGAAAAAATTTCTTCATCAATTGGTAAGTGGACAACTTGATGTGGATAGATTAGATTACTTACGTCGTGATAGTTTCTTCACAGGCGTTGTGGAAGGAAATATTGGTTCTGCACGAATTATAAAGATGTTAGATGTAAGGGGTGACAGAATTGTAGTAGAATCTAAAGGAATAAACTCTATTGAAAATTTTTTATTGTCGAGGCGACTTATGTATTGGCAGGTTTATTTACATAAGACTGCAATGGCAGCAGAAAAGATGCTGATTAATACCCTCAAACGGGCAAAAGAGTTATCTATTAATGGCACTGAGTTATTTGCATCGCCTGCCCTATCCTACTTCTTAAAGCATGACTCAAGTTTGTCTAACCTTAATAATAATGATTTTGACATATCTCATTTTGCAAACCTTGATGATAATGATATTTGGTCGGCACTTAAGGTTTGGGCTTCACATAGTGATGTAGTTCTGTCTGCTTTAAGCACAGGAATGGTTAATCGAAAACTTTTTAAGATTGAGATTACAGATAGTCCAATTCTCAAGGAAAGGATACAATTGAAGCTTGAAAAGTTTATAGATTCATTTGGTATAGGTGAAGATGAAGCAAGGTATTTTGCATCATCAGATATTATTATAACTGATATGTATAATGAAAAAGATGATAGTATAGATATCCTTTATAAAGATGGTACGATAAAAGATATTTCTAAAGCTTCTGATATGCTCAATATTGAACTGCTCTCAAAAAAAGTTGCGAAACATTATTTTGCGTATTTAAGAACCTGATATAGTTTAATTTAAACTACCGATACATTTACAATAATCAACCTAAAGTGCCTAATAAATATAATATTCAACTCTCATCACTATAATACTCAATTCTTAAGAACTATAATACTTAATCATAAAAACTGTGATTCATAAACTACTAACAATAAAATAAAATTGGAGATATAATACCTTTCTACTACTTTATTATTCTTCGTTCTTTGCTGTTGGTACAAAAAACCATACAACAACTGCACCTATCAAACCAAGTGACAAAATTAATATTCTAAGTGGTTGAATTTGGATAATCACAAATGAGGAAATAGAAACCATTGTCCACATAAATAATATTATTCCTGCTTTTCCTTTTCTTGTAACACCTTTCTTCTTATTATAGTTTCTAATTCTTGGACCTAAGATTCTGTTACTTAACAACCAATTGTATAACTTCTCAGAACTTTTGGCATATAAATATGCCGAAAGAAGTGCAAATGGAGTTGTAGGAAGTCCCGGTAATACAATTCCTAATATTGCAAGTGCCAGAGATAAAGTTCCTCCAATTATATATAATACACGTGTTAAACGACTTTTTTTTAATCCAAATTGTTTTTCTTCTAAAGTTGCTGTAATTTCTCTATTTTCACACATCAAAATAGTATATTTAAATTAAACATCACAAAGTTAATAAAATAATCATATCCATCAATTTTGGGCATTCATCTATTTCTATTATCTTTGTGAAGTTGTTAAGGTTATAAAAAACTGTCATTTAGCGTATGAGTTCATCAAACAGAGATAAAAAAAAGATTCGTCTACTTTTCGTATGCCTTGGTAATATATGCCGCTCTCCGGCTGCTGAAGGAATTATGAAGAGAATTGTAGAAAAAAATGACTTTCAGGAAATAATTGAAGTTGATTCTGCCGGCACTTCCGGATGGCATGAAGGAGAACTGCCTGATGAGCGTATGCGTGCCCATGGAGATAGAAGAGGTTACGACTTTTCAAGCAAAGCAAGAAAGTTTAATAAAGCTGATTTCGATAATTTTGATTATATTATTGTGATGGATGAAAACAATTACAATAATGTAAGATCTTTGGCAAATAACAAAGAACAGGTAGATAAAATAAAGATGATGACCGAATTCTCTATTCAAAATCCTCATCACAACTACATTCCCGACCCATATTATGGAGATGCTTCAGGCTTTGAATTAGTTCTTGATCTACTTGAAGATGCAAGCGAAGGTCTATTACAAGAGATTAAGAAAAAATACTCCCTATAGTTTAAGATAAATCACAACTTGTAAGCATACAGAATATCTCATTTCTATATCTCAAGAGAAAATCTACTTGTATCATATATAGATTAAATTTATAATTCTAAAATAGATCTCAGGGTTTCTATATTATTCTAATGACTTAAGATAATTGGATAAAAATAAAATATAATTAAATGGTATTTTAGGACGAGATATTTATAAACATAGAAAAGAGGCTGTCAATAAGTTGAACAGCCTCTTTTAATATTACTATATTACCTAATTATTAGTGTGTTACTTTAGGGTCAAGTGTTTTTGCAATCTCAATCATTTTCTCAACTTGACTGAGCGATGGAGTACGTCCTACTAAGTTCTTTTCTTCATTCACTTCGTTAATTTTAGCATGAAGATTTTCAGCATTTCTGTTACGTAATTCTTTTACGGTATCTACACCTGATGCCTCAAGTAGTTCTGCAAACTGTGGTCCTACACCATCTATTCTGAACAGATCTGCATGGTTAGTCCATTTTAGGATTTCTTTTTCGCTAATTCCGGTCTCGTTAGCTAATGATGAACGTCCTGATTTAGCCGCACATTTTTCAAGTAGGTCTTCAACTGAAGTTATGCCAGCCGATCTTAATTTCTCACCGTAAACGGGTCCTATACCCTCAATGTCTTCTATTTTGTACCCCATAAATATATTTTTTTGAAATTAATTAATAAAAACAGAATTTCAGTTAAATGAACTTCAAATATAATCAATAAATTCACTAATTTACTAATTTCCGAGACACAAAATATGAATTGTAGAAAAATTACCTAATTATGCTAAACTACATATAGAGAACTAATAGACTCATTATTACAAACTCTAAGTATTGCATCTGCAAACATGTCTGCAACTGATAGTATTTTAACTTTTTCTGATTTTTTAGAGTATGGTATGCTATCAGTAAAAATAATTTCGCTTAAGTTAGATTGATCGACCCTTTCAGATGCCGGATCAGACATTACGGCATGACTTGCTATTGCTCTTACTGTATTAGCACCTTCATCTATTAGAAGATTTGCAGCTTTGGTTATTGTACCTGCAGTGTCAACTATATCATCGATGAGTAAAACATCCATACCTTTTACATCTCCAATTATTTGCATATCGGAAATTTCATTTGCTTTCTTTCTTAACTTGTAGCAAATGACCATAGGACAGCCAATAAACTTCGAATATGCACTTGCACGTTTAGTTCCACCAACATCGGGAGTTGCAATAACCATATTACTTAAGTTCAACTGCTTCAAATACTCAAGAAATACAGCAGAAGCATATAAATGATCTACCGGAACATTAAAGAATCCTTGTATTTGATCGGCATGTAAATCCATCGTTATAAGCCTATTTATACCAGCAGCTGATAGCATATCTGCAATGAGCTTTGCTCCTATGCTAACTCGTGGCTTATCTTTTCTATCTTGACGAGCCCATCCAAAATATGGAATTACAGCAACTATTGATTTTGCGGATGCTCGTTTTGCAGCATCAATCATTAGTAATAGCTCCATCAGATTATCTGAGTTGGGAAAAGTAGATTGAATAAGAAACACTTGCTTCCCACGAATGGATTCTTCGTAAGAAACAGCAAACTCACCGTCTGCAAAATGTTCGATTATCATATTACCTAAAGGGCAACCAAGGCTATTACACACTTTTTCCGCGAAGTAACGTGATTTGCTACCCGAGAAAATTTTAAAAGGTCTATCCTGCATTCTTAATATTTTTTGAAAACCTTTGAGATTTGGTTTCGTAGTAATTAATTCTCAATAAACATTCAATTAGATTGCAAAAGTACAAAAACTAACTTTCAATAAATAATATTCTTAAGACTAAAACTATATATTTGCTCATTACTTAAATACTTTTTTAAGTATCATGCAAAGATAAGGCGGTAAATACACCCGGAGTGGGCTCCAACTTTTACTTTTATTGGCTGGTTATCACTAAATAGAATCTCTTCTTCCGTATCACTGAGTAGTGGAATTAATTTTCCTTCGCTTTCACCTTCTATATTAAGAAATGAGTAAGCATGCGAAGGAATAATTACATCGCATTCCTTTTCTGAAGGATCAAAATTTACTATAAATAACAAAACGTTATCATTTGAACCTCTCAAAAATGCAAAGAGCCGAGTTGAATCAAAATTAGGATTGTCGTAATTTGCCGACATTAAATCATAAAATAACCCATCATAAATTGCATTCTCTTG
>DATGMV010000124.1:0-3791 GCA_035307185.1 Fermentimonas sp.
TAAAACTACAAAACAAAACAACTTAAACTAATGAAAGTAAGAGAGTTAAATTTCATAAATTTGGCTATAAAGGGCGGATTGGTTGCCGTTACCTTATTTGTCGGTTATTTCGGGGATAAGAATTTAACTTCCTCGGAATATCGAACATCGGATTATTCTTTTGTTTCGAACAAAAGTAGTTTGCTCAATGAGTTTTACGAAGATTCTTGGACTATAGGAGAAGTCATCAATATTCAGGAGATAGATGCCTCTTACGAAGTATCTGAAATTATTGTTGGTACAGACACAAAAGCAAGAGGATTTCTTGTAAAAGAAGAAAATACAGGCTCTTTGTATTTGGTTGATGTGGACAGGAATTCCTATATTATGGAAGTTTCTGATTTATCTACAGGAGAAAAATTTGTATTCACAGATATAGACAAACATTCCGCTTATACGAGCACTAACGGATTTGATTTTGTTAAGACTATTCCCAACGAGGTAGAAAATCGCCGACCTCATGAAAGGTTTTGGGGCTGGAGTTGTGGAGAACAGTATTCTTCTTATACAGATTGTTACCGCAATTGCTGTTATTACATAATGTGGTCAATACAGGGGTGTAGTGAGTATTATTGCAATAAACTTCCGGGTGATGATACTGTTTTAAAAAATCCCGCACGCAAGTAGCTTTTAAAACAGTTTATACTACTTTCCGTTTAATTCTTAAGCTTTGTAATTCTCTATAAAAAGTATTAATAATTACCCGGCACCCCTTCAAAAAAAGCCGTCTGAGTTTTTCAGACGGCTTTCTGTTTTTCTGTTTTTTGTTTTATATTCTCAAAATTCTACTTTATCTCTTCAACGAGAAATGTGCTTTAAATTCTTTTCTTGTTTTGTTTAGGTTTTAAAGACAAGCAAGGCTCGCCTTTATTTTTCAACTATTTTATCCTTAATAAGCTAAAAAAACAATAATCTATTTATACCAGGTATGCAAATTTCTACTTACAAATATTTTTTATAAAATTAGAAATATCACATATATCGGACATTTTGCTTTCGATAAAATTTGTGATATTTTTTCTCTTTGAACAAGAAAAATTATCTGTGTATTTATACTAAATGATATGTGAATTTTTATCGTGTACTAAAAGTTATTTTTCATAATCTCTCTTAAAAAAAGAATTTCTTCTTCGAGATGTTTAATACGGTCTTCATACGATTTTTTGAGTTCTTCGGGAAAGTGATTATTAATTGTTTTGATTTTCCCTGATTGAGGGGAATTATGAAAAATCCAGTTATCGTCAAACGAAACCAAATCGATAGGTTTTATTTCCAATATTTCAGATATTTTTTCGATTCTTCGCCAGTCGAGTTTTATCTCGTCCCTTTCAAGTTTAGAATAAGCTCTTTGGGACATCTCTAACTTCAAAGCCATATAATCTTGGGTAAAACCTTTGAGTTCCCGTATTTTTCTGATTTTATTACCTACAGCTTTCATCTTAATTCTTTTTTAGAACCAAAAGTAAATAATTTAGAACTTAAAAAATAACATATTTTCATTTTTTAACATTTACTTTGTATATAATAATGTTATTTTATTCCAAATAAAAGAAAAACATTTTTGAAAACATCAAATATTTAGAACATTAATGAGTCACCGTCAAGCAAAGCTTCAAGGAATTTACTATTAAAAGCAAATTACATATAAGTAGTGGTTGTCGTAAATGCTAATTCAAAGAAAAATTTAAGATGAAAGCTGTGAGAGGACATAATAATCTTGATGATTGTTGTCGCTATTCAGGTAAGCGTAAGTAGGTATTATCGTGACAAATAATTGTGTTTTGAAAAGAAATAGGTAATACGAACTCTCAAAAGAGAAGATTTTCTTCACCTCAGTTTGTTATTAGTTCATTTTCATAAATAATCTTTAAAACTATAATATTATGAAAACAAATTACTACAATTATCTGACAAGAAAAGTTTTAAGACTAACCATTTTTTTTCTGTTTGCAGTATTTCTACAATCAGTTGATTTGTATGCCCAGACTGTAACCCAGACCTTTAATTCAAGTGATTCATTTACCGTTCCTGCAGGCGTAACATCAATTACCGTACAGTGTTGGGGAGCTGGAGGAAGAGGAAGTACTGCTACCAACAGTGCCGGTACGGGTCGTGGTGGTGGTGGTGGTGGTGCTTATGCCTCTTCGGTATTAACTGTAGTTCCGGGAACAATTTACACGGTAACAGTAGGAACAGGAGGCAATAATGATAATATCAATGGAGGGAATTCTTCATTCGGCAATAATATTGTTATGGCAGAAGGAGGTAAAGGCGTTGCAAACAACACTACTTCTGGAGGAGTAGGTGGTCAAGCATCGGTTTCTATTGGAGATATAAAATATAGCGGTGGAAACGGAACCGGTGGAAACGGGGCAACAAGTGGTGGTGGTGGTGGCGGTGCAGGAAGTACCGGAAATGGAAACAATGCAAGCAGTTCTTCCGGAGGAAGTGCAAAAATTATTAATGGAGGAAGCGGAGGAAATGGAGGAACAGCTACAAATCTGATTGTTTGGATAGGAGCCAATGGTGGAAGCGGAAGTAACCACGGAGGAGGCGGAGGAGGTGCAGCCAAAGGAACTCTTGGTAATAATAATGGGGGAAACGGAGCATCGGGCCTGGTTAGCGTAACTTACGAAGGATTGCCCGAGCCTTGCTCTGCAAGTTCTACTTCAGGAACTTACTTCATTAACAGGGTTTCGGTAGAAGGAGCTGTTACTGATTTTAACAATGACGGCACAGGCTATACTCCGGGAGGTTATAATGATTATTCGGTGTCTCATATCGCAGAACAAATTCCGGGAGGAGGGCTAAATATACGTGTAATTCTAAACGGAGGCACCCAGTACCTAAATGCTTGGATAGATTGGAATCAAGACGGAGATTTTTCCGATCCGGGAGAAAACATCTACTCTGTTGCTATTGGATTTGTCTCTACATATTTTGGCGTGGTAGTACCTCCCGAAACATCCCCCGGATTATACAAAATCCGAATCAGATCAAGACAAGAAAGCTCTACTATAAGCCCTTGTGGAAGTTATAGTGACGGAGAAACTGAAGACTATATGCTCAGGGTTGTAGCAGACTGCCCTGCCCTTATTACAGATGTCATTAACGGTTCTCGTTGTGGAGAAGGAGAAGTAGAGCTTCTGGCAACAGGAGCTTCTGGGGTTACAGGATTCAGGTGGTATATGAATGAAGTTGGAGGAAGTCCTTTAGAAACTACTGCAACAGGTGAATGGACAACACCTATAATATCGGAAAATACATCTTTCTTTGTTACAGCCATTAACGGTTCTTGTGAATCTTATCATAGAACCCATATTGATGCCATAGTTCATTCATCTACAAATATTATAGTCTCTCCCGAAGAACCTCTTATTTGCAGGGAAGGTGATATCGTAGAAATTACGGTAGAAAGCTATCAATCTACTGAAGAATTGATACATGAGGATTTTGAAAGTTCGTTTCCGGGAAGTTTTTTAGTCAATACGATTACCAATACTGCTGGAAATGGAATAGTGTGGGGAGAAAGAACCAGTGTATTTGCCACAACTACGGATGTTTGGAAACCTGCCATAGGCTCCGGGAGACAGGGAAATAAATTTGCTTTTACTTCTTCTGATACAGGAGGTGATACAAATCTGGACACGGCACTGGAACTTACTAATAGTGTAAGCACAGCAGATTACACGGAACTTACATTGACTTTCCGTCATTTCTATTCCGATTATTCCTCTACAGGAGATTATGCT
>DATGMV010000125.1:0-2756 GCA_035307185.1 Fermentimonas sp.
AACAAACGACTCATTTTTTCGTTTTACTGATGTTATCAATTATTTTTCTATATTTTTGTAACTCAGTATGAGCGATACAAACAATTTAATGGAAACACTTGGGATTGTGTTCACCCATGTTTCTGAGAATAAGGTGGAGGCAACTATGCCGGTAAAAAGGCATATTTGTCAGCCATTTGGTATATTGCATGGTGGTGCTACCATTGCGCTTGCCGAGTCTGCTGCAGGAGAAGGCTCACTTTTCCTTTGCAAAGAGAACGAAATGCCTACGGGTGTTCAGATTAGCTGCAACCACATATCTGCTGCTAAGGAAGGAGATACTGTTAATGCAGTTGCAAATATTATTCATAAGGGAACTACAACACATATATGGAATGTGGACATCTACAACTCCCACGCCAAACTTATTTCCTCAGTTAGGGTCTTAAACATGATAATTAAGCAGAGATGACCCTTAATAGCAATTCATATAAATTAGACTCGTTAATAGATCAGGATGAAAGCTTTGCGATTTTCAGACTGCCAGAAGATACAGCACCCACATTTGTAATGCAGAAGTTGGGTGAACCGATACAGTTATTTGATATTGAAGAAATAAACATAAGAAAAGGCTTTGTAGTAGCTCCTTTTAGAATCTCTGAAGATAAACCGGTACTTATAATAAGACCAGATATAGTAAATTTGGATGAGGTGGAAATTACCTCTAAGAAACCTATCGGGAATAAAATTAAGGGTGATAAAATTAAAAATATCGACCGTAATGAGTATTACAAACTCTTTCAAAAATTTTATGAACCTCTTAAGAGTGGTGAGATAAAAAAGTTGGTTCTTTCAAGAAGTAAATCTATTACAAAGAACAAATACTTTTCAGCAGGTGAGACTTTCTACCGTGCTATGGAGAAATACAAACATTCATATGTTTTCATGTTTCACACACCTATAAGCGGTACATGGATTGGCAGTACGCCGGAGATGATACTTTCGGGCTCGGGTAATAAGTGGCAAACTGTTGCTATTGCAGGAACAAGATACCCAAATAAAGGCAGTATATCGTGGGACGATAAAAATCTTCTCGAGCAGCAACTGGTCACATCCTATTTACTAAATCAACTTTCTTTATTTAATATAAGACCAGAAATAAATGGTCCATACACTACTAAAGCAGCCAATCTTGCACATCTTAAAACAGATCTGTTTTTTTCGCTTCCCAATGGATTCGAACCTGGCAAATTGTTAAAGTCGCTACATCCCACTCCTGCCGTGTCGGGGCTTCCTAAAGAAGATGCATATCGTTTCATAGATGAGCATGAAGGATACGACCGAGGCTATTACACCGGATTTCTTGGTATGATAGATGAGGATAACAAAACAAATATATATGTAAACCTCAGAAGCATGAAAGTAGGCGAAAGTTTACTTACTTTGTTTTCCGGAAGTGGTTTGGTCCCTGCATCAAACTGCAAAGAAGAATGGAAAGAAATAGAACAAAAGTTGAAAACTATGACAAGTATAGTTTATTAAAGCATATAAATGTATTCAGATAAAAAAAGTGTATTAGAACTTGTATCATTGCTGAAAGCCCATGGCATAACGCAAATTGTGTTATCGCCCGGATCGCGTAATTCACCATTAATTCATTCATTTGCTACAGACAATGATTTTAAGTGCTATAGCATTGTAGATGAAAGAAGTGCAGGTTTTTTTGTTTTAGGTGTTATTCAGGCAACAGGTAAACCAGCAGCTGTTTGTTGTACATCAGGTACAGCAACGCTTAATCTTGCACCCGCAGTAGCAGAGGCATTTTATCAGGAGCTACCATTACTTGTGATAAGTGCCGATCGTCCGGCTGAATGGATTGGACAGATGGAAGGTCAGACTATTCCACAACAGAACATATTCGGAAAGATGGTTCATCATTCTGTTCATCTTCCCGAAATTAAAAGCAATGATGATTTGTGGTATTGCAACAGACTAATTAACGAAGCAATAATTAGTTTGGACAATGGGAAAAAAGGACCTGCTCACATAAATATTCCACTATCGGAGCCGTTGTTTGCTTTTAATATAGAGACACTTCCCAAACCAAGAGTGATTAGAAGTTCCAAATTAAATTATACTTTTTCAATCCAAGAAAATTATATCGAAAGATTCTTTAGCTATGCCAAGAAAATAATAATTGTTGGACAATTACCTCCGCAAAACAACCTATCAGAGATTCTACGCAAATTAAGCTTTGAACATAATGTAGTTATACTAACAGATCATCTTTCTAATGTTCATATTGATGAAAACAAACGTTATGATTTACTTTTACGCACTGCCTCAGAAAGAGAACTGCAAGAGTTATCACCCGAACTTCTGATAACGATAGGCGGACATACAGTATCTAAGAGAATTAAACATTTTTTACGTAATTGTAATATTAAAGAACATTGGCATATATCTCCCTCCGGCGAAGTTACTGATACTTATCAAAAGGTTACTGATATTGTGAAATGCGACTATGAATCGTTTTTAAAGCAGATATCTAAAAGTGATAATTTCATAGGAGACACTTCCAACCGGTTTTCTAAAACAATTAAAACTGCAGTGGAATTTAAAAAATTATGGAGTGACAGCTGCACTAAATTCTCCTTGCCGGAGGTAGAGTTCTCTGATCTTTATACTGTAGGAAAGCTCTTGAGATCACTACCCGATAATATATCATTGCATCTTGCCAACAGTAACTCTATATATTTATCACAATTATTTGAAGT
>DATGMV010000126.1:0-2382 GCA_035307185.1 Fermentimonas sp.
TGGTTGATAGCAACAGACCTGTATTTGAAGACAAATTATTGCCTGCAGGTCTTTTACGAGAACCACTGACAGGGATGTTAAGAGCTTCTATAGTTTTAGTGACCAAATGCCCCCCGGATTTACAACCTATCGATTTAAGGATATACTCAAATGGTTTAGATCTTTTCGCTTTTCAAAGTCTTTATTTCACAAGTTTTGATTACGAAGAAATTAAACCACTGTTTCCTGAAATAAACGATGATGATGTGAAATTAAACAACATTCTGAAGAAACACACGTTTCTCGTTACCGGAATAGCGTCTCCGGAGCCTTTAGCAAAAAAGCTTGAGCATAAGACATATAATCTCTACACTAAATATTTTCCTGATCATCATAACTTTACTAAAAATGACATAGACTCCATAGTGGAAATGGTTGATGAGATAGATGATGACAATAAAATTATTATCACCACAGAAAAAGATGCAATGCGTTTTAGAGCGTTAGAATACATACCTGAAGAGATAAAGAAAATATTATACTACATCCCAGTGAGAGTTACTTTCTTAAACAATACAGATAAATTTTCATTTAATAAAAAAATTGTAGAACATGTTAGAAACTATAAAACAAACAGCTGATTATCTTAAAAGTAAAATTGATGAGATGCCTAAAACAGCAATCATCTTAGGAACAGGCTTAGGTGAGCTTGCAAATGAGATTGAGGACAAAACTGATATTCCATATACAGAAATTCCTAATTTTCCTGTATCTACAGTTGAAGGACATAGTGGAAAACTTATAGTTGGCACACTGGGTGGAAAGAGAGTGCTTGCTATGCAGGGGCGTTTCCACTATTATGAAGGCTACACAATGAAAGAGGTGACTTTCCCAATAAGAGTATTTAAAGCGCTGGGAATTGATTATCTGTTTGTTTCTAATGCTGCAGGTGGTATGAACTCCAGCTTCGATGTAGGAGACATTATGCTTATAGAAGATCACATAAACCTATTCCCTGAGCATCCTCTGCATGGTAAAAACTATAAAGAGCTTGGAACACGCTTCCCCGATATGAGTGAGGCTTATAACAAAAAATTGCGTTTGAAAGCAATGGAAATTGCAAACGAGAAAAACATTAAGCTACAGCATGGTGTTTATATAGGGTTACAGGGACCAACTTTTGAAACTCCTGCGGAGTACAACTTTCTTAGGATAATAGGCGGTGACGCAGTGGGAATGTCAACAGTACCTGAGGTTATTGTCGCTAACCATGCCGGAATGAAGGTGCTTGCATTCTCAATCATTACCGATCTTGGAGTAATAGGAAAGATTGTTGAAGTATCGCATGAAGAGGTTCAAATAGCTGCAAAAATAGCTCAGCCAAAGATGGCAGAGATTATGCGTACAATTGTACAAGAAATTTGATATTAAATCAACTAACTTATAAGAGGTCGACCTTCAACAGTGCCTTCACGGATGTTGCGACCTCTTTTTTATTTTATGATAATGAAACGAACTGAAATAGCAACTTTAGGTGAGTTTGGCTTAATAGATCACCTTACAAGAGATATAAAACTTACTCAACCAACAACAATAAAAGGTGTTGGAGATGATGCGGCAGTAATTGATAATTCGGGAAAACGAACACTTATAACAACCGATCTATTGCTCGAAGGTATACACTTCGACCTGATTTATTCGCCACTCAAACACCTTGGTTATAAAGCAGCTGTGGTAAACTTCTCAGACATCTATGCAATGAACGGTATACCACAGCAAATAACTGTGTCGCTTGGTATTGCAAAAAGAATTTCAGTGGAGGATCTGGAGACATTCTATAGCGGTGTAAAGCTGGCATGCGAAGTATATGGTGTTGACCTAGTTGGTGGAGACACAACATCATCATTAACTGGTTTCACTATAAGCATAACATGTACAGGTATTGCCGATGATGATAAAATAGTTTATCGCAACGGAGCCAAAGACACCGACTTAATATTTGTTTCTGGTGATTTGGGTGCATCCTACATGGGCTTGCAGCTACTCGAAAGGGAAAAGACTGTGTTTGACGGTAAAAACGAAAAAACATTTCAGCCCGACTTCGGTGGTAAGGAGTATATACTCGAAAGGCAGCTAAAACCAGAGGCACGAAAAGATGTAATTGAAGCTTTAGCAAATAATAATATAGTACCTACATCTATGATTGATCTTTCGGACGGACTATCATCAGATATACTGCATATTTGTAAACAGAGTAATGTGGGTTGTCAGATTTTTGAAGAAAGACTCCCAATCGATTATCAAACAGCAGCTATGGCTGAGACATTTAATATGAATATAACAACTGTAGCTCTTAATGGTGGTGAAGACTACGAACTCTTATTTACAGTGCCACTAACACTG
>DATGMV010000127.1:0-14949 GCA_035307185.1 Fermentimonas sp.
CAGAAGATGGTGTTTTAAGCATTACCGGTAAACCAATTAGACCAGTGGTAGCACGAATAAGATGAGATTTGTTTTTATCGCAGTTTAAATAATTTAAACAAAAATGAAAGAATGGAAAAACTAAAATTAAATTTTTCGAAAGGATTATGGTTAATGCTTATGTTTGCATATTCCATAAGTTTATTTGCTCAGGGACTAACAGTAAGAGGTTTAGTCTCTGATACTAATGGTTTGCCATTGACTGGAGTAACAGTACTTGTGGTAGGTACTACAACGGGTACTGTTACGGATCTTGATGGCAATTTTGTATTAGAAAATGTACCTTCTAATTCAATTTTAGAGGTTTCATATGTAGGTATGACTACACAACTGATTCCTTTGGAGGGAAGAACTATACTAAATATTGTGTTAGAAGAAGATGCAGAGTTGCTGGAGGAGCTAGTAGTGATTGGATATCAAACAATTAGAAAAGCTGATTTAACCGGTTCTGTATCCGTTTTCAATCCTGATGAGATGAAGAATACAATTGTTACAGGTACTGTTGGTGATGCACTTGGCACTTTGCCCGGTGTGAATGTTAGAACTTCGGGTGCACCAGGTAGAGAAGGTAAAGTGGAGATTAGAGGAACAGGTACTTTCGGTAATAGCGCTCCACTTTATGTCGTTGATGGAGTTGTATCGGGCGCTAATCGAGACTTTAATTTCAATGATATCGAAAGTATTCAGGTTTTAAAAGATGCCTCTGCTGCAGCAATCTATGGTTCAAGAGCCGGTAATGGAGTAATTATAATTACTACAAAACAGGGTTCTGAAGGTAAAATGAAGATTGAAGTATCATCAAGAGCTACAATGCAATGGTTGCCAAGGTATAATTTGACAAATAGAGACAAATGGATAGAGTTAAATGATTTGGCTTTTACTAATTCAGGTAGACAACCTGCAAACCACTTTGATGCCAATACCGATTGGCAGGAAGAGGTTTTTAAGACAGGAATAGTGCAAGACCATAATATTTCTTTTTCCGGCGGAGGAAAGGAAAATCGTTATTTCATTTCCGGAAACTATCAAAGCAACTCCGGTACAACTATCGGAACTCAGAGTGAAAGGTTTACATTACGCTCTAATACATCTGCTTCGCGAGATTTCGGTGAAAATGTAACATTTAGGGTTGGTGAAAATATTGTTTTGAGTCAGTTCTCAGTAGATGAATTAAATACAAATCCAATAATCGATGTATATCGTATGTTACCCACAATACCTATTTATGATCCTAATAATGAGGCAAGAGGAGGGTATGGCTATGGAGATGGTAGCAGAGATGTTACATTTGGTACAAACCCATTTGCTAAGGAGGATTTTGAAGAAACAAAGAATGGAAATTTACGTATAAGAGGTAATCTTTTTACTGAACTGGAGCTTATGAGTGTACTAAAATACAGATTTAATCTCGGTTTTGACTTCAGTAACGATGAACACTCATATCTTCGTAAAGAAGGCTTTTGGACATTCAATCAGCCATATGATCCATCATCATTAAACAAGAATCAGGCGCAGTATCAAGGGCTGGTTTTTGATAATACTTTAGAGTATAATCAGAGCTTTGGTAGAAGTGATTTTTCTGCTGTTTTGGGTACAAGTTATTTTACCTCCACATATGAACAAGTATGGGGAACAAAAAATGATGTGCTTATGACAAGCGATGGCAGCTATTTTGATACTCTGGATGCAGCTCTATCAAACCCGAGAACCGGTAATTATAGAGACTTGCAGAAAATGTTTTCAATATTTGGTCGTGTTAATTATAATTACGATGAAAGATACTTAGCAAGTTTTACAATGCGTCGAGACGAATCATCTAAATTCTCACCAGACAATAGAGTTGGATACTTCCCCTCTATATCTGCAGGGTGGAGGATAAGCAATGAAGAGTTTTTTGAATCTTCATGGATAGACGATTTGAAGATAAGAGCTAACTATGGAGTGTTGGGTAATTCAAATATTGGAGTTTGGGATTGGGTGTCATTCATTACAACTTTTCCTCAAGCTGTGTTTGGAGTAGATCAGAATGTGCACACCGGTATGACACAAATCAGACTTGCAAATAATGATTTGAGATGGGAAAAACTGACACAGTTTAATGCTGGGTTTGATGCTGTAATGCTGAATAATAAATTAGATTTATCAGTTGACTATTTTTTAAAAGAAACCAAAGATGTTTTGGCGCCTATGCAGATATTAATGGCAACCGGTAACAACGGTGGTAACCCTTATGTAAATGCTGTTACATTAGAAAATACAGGTGTTGAGTTTTCTGCTACATGGCGCGATAATATTACTTCCGATTTAAGATACAGTGTCAATCTAAACGGTTCGTTTTTAAAGAATAAAATAAAGGATATAGCCTATGAATTAGAAGAGGGATTTACTCAGTGGAATACTAAATCAATACCGGGACATCCTATAGGAGAGTGGTATCTTATTAAAACTGATGGTTTGTTCCGTACACCACAAGAGGTTCTTGACCATAGAAATAGTGAGGGTGTAATAATTCAACCTAATGCTCAACCAGGCGATGTTAAGTTTATAGACTATAATGATGATGGTATGATTACCGACGAAGATAGACAACATCTTGGGTCAACAATTCCAAAGTTTCAATTAGGCTCTAATATTGGTCTTGAATATAAGAACATTGATTTGCAAGTACAGTTAACAGGTGCTTTTGGTCATAAGTCGTTTAACGGCCCAAGGAGTGGATTTGATCGTTTTGACGATAACTCGAATTACAGGGCAAGCTATGATCCTTGGTTACCTGATAATCCAAATGCAAAAGACCCTCGTCCTATATACTCTGATTCAAGAAATGTGAGAGGTGATCAGGATCGATGGTTAGAAAATGGTAGTTATCTTAAAGTAAGACAAATTGCTTTAGGTTATAATCTACCAAAAGCATTATTAGGTAGCACGTTCCAGAATATACGTGTTTATGTAAATGCTCAGAATCTGATTACACTTACTTCTTACAAAGGATTAGATCCTGAATTCCTAAATTCCAGTATTTGGGAAAGAAGCTATGATGGTGGGGCTTACCCCAATCCCTATGGAGTGACACTTGGCGCAAATTTAACTTTCTAACCTAAAGAAAATTATTACAATGAAAAAAATCATTTATATATTATTTGCTGCATTCTTATTAAATGCATGTGATGTGACGGTGGAAAACCCAAATACAATTACCACTGCAACATTTTGGAAGACTGAAACTGATGCACAGTACGGAATAAACGCTGTATATAATATGTTTTATAAACCTGGAACATATAGCAGGTGGTTATGGTTCCGTTATGATCTTACATCAGATGAAGGTTTTAGTCAGAGTCCCTGGGCTGAGCTGAAAGAGTGGACCGACTTTAGATATAACAATTATAATTTCTGGGAAGGAAACGGATGGACATATAGGGATTTTTATGAAGCAATTTTTAGAGCCAATCAGGTTCTTTTTCATGTTCCTGAAATTGAATTCGCTAATGAAGTTGATAAAGATAGAATAATTGGTCAAGCATACTTTTTAAGAGGTTTGTATTATTATAATCTTGCAACATTGTGGGGAAGTACACATAATAGTCTTCCAATTGTTCTTGAGCCTTCTACTCCGGGTATGCAGCCTGAAGGACATACAGGTACAGAGGTGTATCAGCAAGCGATTAGCGATCTTACAGAAGCTCAAAGTTTATTGCCGGAGTCGTGGAATGATGCAAATAAAGGAAGAGCAACTAAAGGTGCTGCATTGGCTTTTAGGGCAAAGTCATATATGCAATTACATCAATGGGAAGAAGCCAGAGACGACTTACATTGGTTAGTTGAAGGAGCAGGAAGTCAATATTATGATCTTGTTCCCAACTATGCAGATAACTTCAGAAGTAATACTGAAAATAATAAAGAATCGGTTTTTGAAATACAGTATTCTGATGTGAATAAAGCACCTGCAGGGGATGGCGATTTTGATGTGAATCCTAACTTAGGTCTTAATCGTGGTCAGTTTTTTGCACCTCCCGGTATAGGTTGGACTGATGGCGAAATACGTCCTTGGGTTGTTGAGGAATTTAAAAAAGAGAAAGATTTGAGTGATGGATATGATATACGCTTAAAATACACTGCATTTTATGAAAATCAACATTTAGATTTTGAAAATAATGAGCGTATATATAGTGAAGTAAGTAACTCAGATACCTGGAATAGAGATAACTGGAAAGGTCGTGTGTTTTACCGTAAATACAGTTCTGAACATTACCGTGATTTTGACGATTATCATAATCCAACAAACGTTAGACTTGTAAGATTTGCAGATGTGTTACTAATGTACGCAGAATGTATTGTTGAGTCTGGTGGTAGTCTTGCTGATGCAGTTTCACATGTAAATAGAGTAAGAGCAAGAGCTAATATGCCAAATCTTGCAGTAAATCATCCTACTGCTGCTTCTAATGCTGATGCATTCCTAAAACGTTTGCAAATGGAACGATTGTTAGAGCTTGCTACAGAGGGTAATAGATGGCCTGATATAAAAAGATGGGGATTAGTTTATACTCAAGAAGGAATTAATGAGTTAAAGTTACGTGACCCGGATTTTAATAATTTTGTTTTAGGGCGTCACGATGTTTTACCTATTCCATCAAGTGAGAAAGATAATAATCCTAATATTGAACAAAATCCAGATTATTAATTTTTATACTATATTTGACCTTCCCTTTCATAAAGAAGGGAAGGTCAATTTAAATAAAACAGTAATGAATTTATTTAAATACTTATTTCTTTTAATTGTATTGCTACCAATATCAGCTTGTAAAAGTTCAGATAAAGATGATGACGAAAAAAAGGATTACACTGCTTTTGTGACATTAGCAGATCCGTTTATCATGCTTTA
Source organism: Fermentimonas sp. (assembly GCA_035307185.1). Lineage (GTDB taxonomy): Bacteria > Bacteroidota > Bacteroidia > Bacteroidales > Dysgonomonadaceae > Proteiniphilum. The sequence continues at coordinate 4,922 of DATGMV010000127.1, forward strand.
TGATAATCTTTATTATGCCTATGGAACTAATTCAGATGTTGGTATTGAAGTATATACATCCAATGATTTAAAGGAGTGGGCAAAAGCTGCTGATTTGGCACTACATAAAGATAACTCATATGGTGACAGATGGTTTTGGGCACCGGAAGTGTATTTTGTAAATGATAAGTTTTACATGTACTACTCTGCTGATGAACATATATGTGTAGCCACTTCAGACTCTCCACTCGGTCCGTTTAAACAAGATGATAAAAAACCAATGATAGAAAATGAGAAAACTATAGACAACTCACTTTTTATTGACGATGATGGCACTGCTTACCTGTTTTTCGATAGATTTAATGATGGTTTGAATATATGGGTTGCAGAGCTTGAGGATGATTTAACTACCTTAAAAATGGAAACTCTACATAAATGTATAAACGTTTCACAGGATTGGGAAGAAGTATGGCCAAGAGTAAATGAGGGAGCTTTTGTTGTGAAACACAACGATTTGTATTATATGACATATTCAGCTAACAGTTATGAAAGTCAGTACTATGGTATAGGTTGTGCTACAGCAACAGATATTATGGGAGAATGGGTGAAATATTCCGACAACCCATTATTGCAAAAACCGGGTAACCTCGTAGGAGTTGGGCATAGTGCAATGTTTAGGGATAAAAATGGACATTTGAAGAAAGTCTTTCATGCACATCATGATGAACAGAATATTCATCCCAGAAAAATGTTTATTACTAATGTAGAATTCAAAAATATTGAAGGCGTTGATAAGTTATATATTGATGACAATTATGAAACTCCGGTATTAAATGATTAAATAAATAAACACTCAAGATGTAATTTTATGAAAAAAGTATCAACTTTATTATTTGTAATACTAACAACTTTGTCTATCTCTGCTCAGTGGCAGCCGGCAGGAGATAGACTTAAAACCAAATGGGCTTCTGAAATTGATGTTAACAATGTCTTACCGGAGTATCCAAGACCAATTATGGAACGAGCCGAATGGCAAAATCTAAATGGGCTTTGGGATTATGCAATCGTCCCTGTAGGTCAGACCCCAGCATCATATGACGGTGAGATTTTAGTGCCTTTCCCTGTTGAGTCGAGTCTGTCAGGTGTACAAAAGCGAGTTGGAAAAGATAACGAGCTTTGGTATCAACGTGAGTTTACTGTCCCTGCAAAATGGAAAAATAGCAAGATCCTTCTTCATTTTGGAGCAGTTGATTGGAGAGCTAATGTTTGGGTAAATGATATAAAAGTAGGTAGTCATCAGGGCGGTTATGCTCCATTTTCTTTTGATATTACTCCTGCATTAGTAAGTGGTATTAACACAATTAATGTAAAAGTATGGGATCCGACAGATGATGGGTTCCAACCGCGAGGGAAACAGGTTAACGAACCTCATGGTATATGGTATACTCCTGTAACCGGTATTTGGCAGACTGTTTGGTTAGAACCGGTTCCGGAAACATATATTAAAGATCTAAAAATAACTCCCAACATTGATAATAAAACACTCTTAGTTGATGCTATAACAAATTTAAGTTCAACTGCAAAAAGAGTTGAAGTAAAAGTAAAGGATGGAAATACTGTTGTAGCAACAGGTAAATCAATAAATAATCAACCTGTGGAAGTTTCAATGCCTCAGAATGTAAAATTGTGGCATCCTAATAACCCTCATCTTTATGATCTTGAGGTTATTGTTTGGGATGGCAATAAGCAAGTTGATAAAGTCGATAGTTATGCTGCAATGAGAAAATACTCAATGAAACGTGACGATAAAGGTATTGTGAGACTTCAACTTAATAATAAGGATCAGTTTCAATTTGGACCACTTGATCAAGGATGGTGGCCTGATGGATTATATACAGCACCTACTGATGAGGCTTTGGAATATGATATTATTAAAACAAAAGAGTTAGGCTTCAATATGATTCGAAAGCACGTTAAGGTTGAACCTGCTCGTTGGTATGCTCACTGCGATCGCCACGGTATTATCGTTTGGCAGGATATGCCAAATGGAGATCGGAGTCCGGAATGGCAAATGAGAACCTACTTTACCGGTAGCGAAAGAGAGAGATCGGCTGAATCTGAAGCAAACTTCCGCAAGGAATGGAAAGAGATAATAGATTTCTTGTATTCATACCCTTCTATTGCAGTATGGGTGCCTTTTAACGAAGCATGGGGGCAATTTAAAACTGAAGAGTTTGCTGAATGGACAAAAGCTTATGATCCAACAAGATTAGTTAATCCTGCAAGTGGTGGTAATCATTACACTGTTGGAGATATGCTTGATTTACATATATATCCAGGTCCAAGTTTGTACCTTTATGATGCACAGCGTGCAACTGTATTAGGCGAATATGGTGGAATAGGTTGGGCTAATAAAGATCATCTATGGGAACCCGATCGTAACTGGGGTTATATACAGTTTAATAGTTCTAAAGAGGTTACTGACGAGTATGTAAAATATGCAGAAGAGCTTAAGCAACTGATACGTCAGGGATTTTCAGCTGCTGTATATACACAAACTACAGATGTAGAAATTGAAGTAAACGGTTTACTTACTTACGATCGTGCACTTGTTAAAGTTGACGAAGAACGAGTGAGAAAAGTTAATCAGGAAATATGCAATATCTTGAACGATTAATTATCGCTTCTTTAATTCTTCTTTCATTATTATCCTGTCAGAGTAACAGAACTTATGAGAATGAGGAAGAAGTTTTAGATTATTTTATTGAATGGGATAATGCTTCTCTCGTCTGCATTGCAGATGAGGGAGGGTATCCTCGTTTAATAAGGTTGAATAATGGCTCACTGTTAGTTGTTTATGAAAACAGGAGAGGGGATGTCGTTTTAAAAACTAGTAATGATGAAGGTGTTTCGTGGTCTAATGAAGTAATGTCATTTGAAGCATTTGATCATAAAGATATAAACACTGGAAAAACGATCAGGGTTAATATCGCTAATCCTGAAGTTGTTCAATTGACCAATGGTGATTTATTACTTGCTGTGAATCTTAGGCCAAATACGGAAGGTGTATACCCTTTTTCTATTGCTTTAAAAAGAAGTGAAGATTTTGGAGTAACTTGGTCTGATGCAAATATAATTTACAAAGCAGCAGCATGGTTTAAAGATGGTTGTTGGGAGCCTTCGTTTTTAGTATTGCCGGATGAGACTATTCAAATATATTTTGCCAATGAGTTCCCATATCAACAATCAGATGAGCAGGAAATCTCTGTTGTTAGTTCAAGCGATAACGGTATTACATGGGATTCTGGGCCAATAACTGTGAGTTTTAGACAAGGACACCGTGATGGTATGCCTGTATCTGTTCATGATGGTAAAGCTGTGTATGTGGTTATAGAAGATAATATATCCGGTCAGTTTAAACCCTGGATTGTAAGCGACTTAATTGATAATAAATGGGGAGATTTTGTTTCAGGGAATTCTTCAAAACGTTATTCAGCACTTAAGGAAAGTCTTCCTGATACAGTTTATGCTGGAGCTCCTTATTTGATAAAAACAGAGAGCGGTTTCTATCTGATTTCATATCAAACTACCGAAAACAGATCTTCTTATTGGGAACATTCAACTATGGAGGTAGTTTTGAGTGAGAAGCCATTTAATTTCAGAAATGCCAGCCGACCTTTTAATGTACCACTCGACAAAGAAGCCAAGTGGAATTCTTTAGCTGACCTTGGTGATAATTATATTGCAGCACTATCAACAACTAATTTTAATTCGGATAAGATCGGTGTATGGCTAATAAAAGGAAGAATTGTAAATTAATATATGAAGAGTCTATTTTAACTATTATGATAAGAATTTTACTACTACTGTTTTTGTTAATGGGTTGTAAGACCAATGAAGTGCCAGTGGATCAAAATGGCAATGGAGATAAACCAAACGAAGAAAATGTTTATAAGAATCCTATTATAAATAGGAGTTTGCCCGACCCTACAATAATAAGAGCAGAGAATGGAACATTTTATCTATATGCTACAGAGGATATCAGAAATACGCCAATTTATAAATCTGATGATTTGGTAAATTGGGAGTTTGCAGGAACTGCATTTACAAATTCTACACGACCTACTTTTGAGCCAAATGGTGGGCTATGGGCACCGGATATTAATTATATTAATGGTAAGTATGTGCTTTATTACTCAATGTCAGTTTGGGGTGGTGAGTGGACTTGCGGTATAGGGGTTGCAACAGCTGATAATCCTGAAGGACCATTTACTGATCATGGCAAATTGTTCAGAAGTAATGAGATTGGGGTTCAAAACTCAATTGATCAGTTTTATATAGAGGAGAATGGTAAGAAGTATCTTTTTTGGGGAAGCTTTAGAGGGATTTATTATATAGAGCTGTCTGACGATGGCTTATCTGTAAAACCGGGTGCAGTAAAAAAGCAAATTGCAGGTACTGCTTATGAAGGAGTTTATATTTATCCCAGAAATGGTTACTACTATATGTTTGCATCAATCGGTTCGTGTTGCAAAGGGTTAAACAGCACTTACACAACTGTAGTTACACGTTCTAATAATCTTTTTGGTCCATACCTGGATAAAATGGGCAGACCAATGATGGAAAATAATCATGAGCTTTTAATACAGAAAAATCAAAGTTTTGTGGGGACAGGTCATAACTCAGAGATTGTACAGGATGATGATGGTCAGGATTGGATTTTATATCATGCTGTTTCTGTAAAGAAGCCTGATGGTAGAGTTTTGATGTTGGATAAGCTGCAATGGCAGAACAATTGGCCATATGTAGCAGGTGGTACCCCTTCATTAAGTACAGAAAAACCAATCTTTAATTAATAAAGAATATTTTCGAGTGAGATATATTCATTACATTTGCTAAATAAATGTACAGGTAGGTGTCTTATTATGTTGAGCGATTATTATAATAAATCAAATAAATCAATTATGAAATTTAAACTAAGACAATTATTCTTGCTATCGTTAATAGTAGCAGTTGTGGGATGTACTAATAAGCAACAAGAAGAAAGTGTAGATGAAAGTACAAGTTTAGGTATAAGAATTAGTGATTTTCAGTCAGTTGTAAATGGTGACTCGACTAACCTTTTTATTTTGAAAAATGATAATGGGGTAGAAGTAGCAATTACTAATTATGGAGGCAGAATTGTTTCTGTGATAGTTCCCGACAGAGACGGAAACTTTAAAGATGTAGTTCTGGGTTTTGATAATATTGATGACTACACCGCAACTGACAATAACTTTGGAGCAACTATTGGTAGATATGGTAATAGAATTGCTCATGGTAAGATAAATGTAGATGGTGTGGAATATGAATTGCCTCAAAACAATTTTGGACACACATTACATGGTGGTCCGGAAGGATTTGATAAAAAGGTATTTGATGCATACCAACCCGATAATCAGTCGTTAATTCTAACATATCTCTCTGAAGATGGTGAGGCTGGATTTCCAGGAAACCTTGATGTAAAAGTTACAATGAAACTTACTGACGACAATGCAATAGATATCAATTATGAGGCTCAGACAGATAAGGAGACAGTAGTTAATCTCACAAATCATTCATATTTTAATCTGTCAGGAGATGCAAACAATTCTATTCTTAATGACTTGTTAATGATTAATGCTGACTATTTCACTCCGGTTGATGATACATTTATGACTACTGGAGAAATTGCCCCGGTGGAAGGTACACCTATGGACTTCAGAGCAGCCACAAAGATTGGAGAGAGAATTGATAATTACGATTATGAGCAGTTGAAGTTTGGTGATGGTTATGATCACAATTGGGTTTTAAACACAGGAGGTGATGTTACACAGGTTGCTGCTAAAGTTTATTCTCCTGAAACTGGAATTCAACTCGAGGTTTACACAGATGAACCCGGATTGCAGGTTTATACCGGCAATTTTCTTTCAGGATCTGATACAGGAAAATATGGTGCTGTTTACAATAAAAGAAATGCAATTTGTCTTGAAACTCAAAAGTATCCAGATTCGCCAAATAAAACCGATTGGCCTTCTCCAATTTTAAAACCCGGTGAAACATATACCAGTCGCTGTATATACAAATTTACAGTTAATTGAATCTGTAAAACTGTGGCTTCATTTGGTTTGTTAAAATAGATAATTGATATCAGATTAGTTTAAAGGTATTTTGCTTTTATCATTATTAAAACCTACTTTTGAGTTTTAAAAAGTAAACTTCAAAATTCAATTGATAGGATTGAGGAAAATAGGGTAAACATGCTAAATAGTAAAATGAAAATATTGGCAGGGATAGGATTTAGCCTATTCCTGCTGTTTTTTTATATCTCTTGTGATATTAAGGTGGGTAATGATGATGAAGAAAACAGCGTTGAAAATGAATCGAACTCAGTATTTAGATATGGGATTTGTGTTGACTCACTCGATGTGAACTATTTTGCTATCGAGAGAGGGGATCTTCTCTCTTCAATCCTAAGAGATTTAGGTTTCAACTCAAATTACTCGGAACAAATTGCTTTGAAAATTGAACCTTACTATTCTGCCTCTAAACTTCAAATTGGAAATCCTTACGTAACAGTAACCTCGCAAGACTCATTTAGCGAAATCAAGTATATTGTTTTTGAAAAGAATAGAACAGATTTTGTAGTTGTTGACCTATGCGGTGATGATATTATAGCGTATGAGTCATCTAAACCAATAACTTTAAAAAGAGAATATGCTGAAGGAACTATCACTTCATCTTTATGGAACACATTGGTAGAAGCAGGTGCGCCGGTATTGCTGGCTCTTAAATTGTCTGATATTTTTGCATGGCAAATTGACTTCTTCGATGTAAAGGAAGGTGATAACTTTAGGTTGATTTATGACGCAGCTTATATTAATGACACATCATACGTGGATATAGTTTCTATTGAAGGTGCTGTTTTTACTCATCAAGGAAAGAAGTTTAAAGCAATTCCTTTTGAACAAGATTCAGTAAGAGAGTTTTTTGATGAAAAAGGTAATAGTCTTAGAAAAGCTTTTTTAAAGTCACCTCTCGACTTTTATCGTATTAGCTCAAAGTTCTCAAATGCACGATTTCATCCTATTCTCAAACGTTACAGACCTCATCATGGTGTAGATTACGCAGCACCAGCCGGAACTCCTGTTAAGACAATTGGTGACGGTTTGGTTATTGAAAAAGCTTTTCAACGTAATGGTGCCGGATATTATGTAAAAGTAAAACATAATGCTACTTATACCACTACTTATATGCATCTTAGTGGTTTCGCAAAAAATATTGAAAAAGGAGCAAAGGTAAAACAGGGGGATGTGATTGGTTATGTGGGGTCTACAGGACTTTCTACGGGACCGCATCTTGACTTTAGAGTACACAAGAATAATCAGCCTATAAACCCTCTTACTGTGGAAGCACCCCCATCACTGCCTGTTAAAGAAGAATTAAGAGATAGTTTTATTTTGGTGCAAAATAGAGTAATGACAGAATTGGATAGTATGAGACAAGTAGGGCAGTTTTATGTATCAATAGCAGACTCCGTTAATCAGAATAAAGATAATACTTCGTTGATGTAGGGGTATCACTTGATAACCTTTTCAAAATATTTGCACCAATTCGTTAGTCCACATTTATCACATTTTGGATTTCTTGCAACACATATGTATCTTCCATGTAAAATAAGCCAGTGGTGAGCTTTTGTGAGTAGCCTTTCCGGTATATACTTAACAAGTATTCTTTCTGATTCTATAGGGGATTTGGAATTTGTTGTAAGACCTATTCTATTAGCTACTCTGAAAACATGCGTATCTACCGGCATTGCCGGTTTATCAAATGCAACAGCAAGTATTACATTGGCTGTTTTTCTGCCAACTCCTGGTATTGTTAAGAGTGAATATAAATCAGATGGAACCTTACCGTCGAAATCAGTAACAAGTTTTTTCGACATCCCTACCAAACTTTTTGATTTATTGTTTGGATAGGAGCAAGACTTTATATATTCAAAGATCTCCTCTCGTGAGGCTTCTGCCATCACTTCAGGTGTAGGGAATGCATCGAAAAGTCTTGGTGTAATCTGGTTTACTCGTTTATCTGTACATTGTGCCGATAAAATGACAGCTACCAGTAATTCGAAATTATTATTGTAATTCAATTCGGTTACTGCTGACTCGGCATTAGCTTCAAACCATTCTATAACTTTTTTGAATCTCTCTTTCTTTGTCATTAATAAAACTGTTAATTATACCTTATTTCGTCAGAAAGAGGTATGAAACGGGGATGCAGATCCGGATCTTCCATATCTAGATCTAAAGGGAACATCGGTCGGTTAATTCTTTTGTATGGTAATCTTAGCAGGTCTTGGTCTACACCACCCGGAGTTAGTGCCATAAGCCAGTCGGCACGTATATCATATAGTTCAGGCACGAGGTAACCAATTTTTACCACGAGAATATCTATGTCTGTGGGATCTAAGCCAAGATCAGTAAAATTATTAATGTGATGATAAGCTCTTCTGGATTCAGTCACAATTGTAAAGATATTGCCACTTTTCACTACAACTTCTGTATTATTATCTTCTTCTTTAATTGCAGTAATTTCACCTTTAAGCCTTACTGGGGGAGCAAATCTATTATCAATTTCGGCACCTGCTTCTGCATCTATTTGTCCTCCTATACCAATCTCCAGAGCCTTTTTAACAAGGTCGGGTCCAGGAATTGAGGCATATATTAATTTCTTTCCATTAACTTTTTGAAACTCAGGTCTCTTAAATAATTCATGTAGAGTCCATGTTACATCTCCTGAACCCCCTGCAGTAGGATTATCTCCCATATCACTAATTATAAAAGGTCTCTTGCTACTTTTAATGGCTTGATTAAGTGCATCATCAAGATAGGTTGTAGGTGCTACAAAATCAAAGTCATTTCTTGCTTCCCAGAAGCGAGTTGCTAAAGATTCGGCAGCTTTCCCAACAGCCTCTTTGTCATCTCCATATGTTACAATTACTCCATGATTACGTGGTTCATCTGCCCATGGGTATGACATCCAAATTGAAGCATCAATAACTTTCTCTCCATCAATCAGGTTAGGGATACTTCCATATAAACTTTTACCGGGTTCTATACGTGTACTTGTTTTCTCGCCCGGAAGTAGAATAGGAACAGGAATCCATGCTTTATAAGATGGCTTACCTTTACCAGATTCAAGTCGGTTCAATAAGTTAATCACTGCTCTTTTTTTAGTTTCAATTGCATCTTCATGAGGTGCAAGACGATAGCATGTAATTAAATCAGTGTTTTGTACTAATCTTAACGATACACTTCCGTGCAAGTCCATTGTTGTAGAAATAAGCACATTAGTCCCAACTAACTCTCTAATGCGTAAGAGAAAATCCCCTTCGGGATCATCAAGGTTCTGAACACTCATAGCGCCATGGATATCAAATAAAATTGCATCTAATGGTAATGCTTCCTCAAGCATGCGTAGTGTTCCAGAAACGAGAGATTCGTATGCTTCACGTGTAACTATACCACCTGGCATTGCATGACCACGTAGTGTTGGAAGCCATGTGGCTTTATTTATAACTCCAGAATCAGGATGCATAAATGGGTAATAGCTAAATACATCCTCTCCTACTCGTGCTTTAAAGGCATCTTCATGAGTTATCGCAGGCGAAAAAGTACTTGATTCAATTGCAATACCTGCAATTGCTATTCTGGGTAGATTATTTTCTGTACTATTATTACATGCCATAAGTATAAATAATATTCCAAGAATTATAACTGAAATATTTTTATTCATAATTAAATCTGTTTTTATATATTATTTAATACATGTATTGAATGTGAGGCAACTAAAGCCGCGGTTTCAGTTCTTAATCTTGACTCGCCGAGACTAATTGGAATAAATCCGTTTTTAGAAGCTTCGTTAACTTCTTCTTTACTAAAATCTCCCTCAGGTCCTATAATTATTAATGCGTTTTGTCCTTTAATATACGATTCCACAAGTGGTTTTTTAGGAAGGTCGTGGCAATGTGC
>DATGMV010000128.1:0-2199 GCA_035307185.1 Fermentimonas sp.
GAGACCATTATGAAGGTACCGAACTCGACTGGCGTTTTGATGTTGGAGCCGGTCCTTTTAATTCTCCTTACCGCTGGTCACCACTTACATATGAAGTAGACTCTGTTGAATATTGCAATGAACGTCCAATAGCTACACAGCAAACAGCATTCTCTTTTGTAGCACAAATGAGGTCATGGCTACCAGACGAAATAGGAGGTATACTCTGGTTTGGTATAGATGATGCAGCTCAAAGTGTATACTATCCATTTTACTCTGGACATAATGAAGTGCCTCATGAAATGGCAATAGGTAATGGTGATCTACTTAATTTTTCATGGACATCAGCCTTTTGGATTCACAACTGGGTTTCTAACATGGTATACACCCGTTACAGCGATATGAGTGAAGATATGAAAAAGGTTCAATCAAAATTGGAAAACAGTTTTGCAACAAATCAATCTGAAGTTGAAAGAATAGCATCTGAAAAGTATAAAAACTCCAACCTGGAAGCAGTTGAATATCTAACCAGTTACACAAACAATCTTGTTAAAGATGGTATCAGCGAATGGAAGAAGCTGGGCGAATATTTAATGGTAAAATATATAGACGGAGTTATCAAGAGAGAACAGGATGGGGAGTTTCAAAGAAACCCATACGGACAACCGGCAAGCCCGATTAGAGCAGGATATTCAAATGAATACTATAAAAAAGTAATTGATCAAACCGGCGATAGATATAAGGTATTACCGGTTGAATAAATTACTTTTAGTAAAGTAATATTAAAATATAGAAAACAAAACACTTTATTTATATGAATGAAGAAACTTTATTAGCACAAGTAGCTTACAAAGCTAATACTTGGCTGGAGGGTAATTACGATGCAGCAACTAAAGAAGAAGTGCAGCGAATGCTCGAGAACGAAGATAAGAAAGAGCTAATTGATGCTTTTTACAAAGATCTGGAGTTTGGTACAGGTGGACTAAGAGGAATTATGGGTGCAGGGAGCAATAGGATGAATATATACACTGTTGGATCAGCTACGCAAGGGCTTTCAAACTATTTGAAAAAAGAATTTGCAGAACTTGAAGAAATAAAAGTAGTTATTGGTCATGACTGCAGAAATAATAGCAGAAAATTTGCTGAGATATCTGCCGACATTTTTAGTGCAAATGGTATTAAGGTATATCTATTTGAAGAACTGCGTCCAACTCCTGAAGTTTCATATGCAATAAGAAAACTGGGATGCCAGAGCGGTATTATGATTACTGCTTCTCACAATCCAAAGGAGTATAACGGCTACAAAGCATACTGGAATGATAGTGCACAAGTACTTGCTCCACATGATAGAAACATTATTGCAGAAGTAAATCGTATTAAATCAAACGATGAGATAAACTTCAGCGGAAACAGGAAACTGATAGAAATTATCGGTAAGGATATGGATAAAGCCTTTATTGAAGAAGTGAAAAAGCTTGTACTTTCGCCCGAATCAATAAAACGAAATAACGACATAAAAATAGTTTTCTCGCCTATTCATGGAACCGGAGGAAAGCTTATACCCGATGCTTTAAAAGCAATTGGATTCACAAATATCATCAACGTACCTGAACAGGATGTAATAAGTGGCGACTTCCCAACTGTTATATCACCAAACCCCGAAGAGCCTGCAGCTCTCGACCTTGCAATAAAAAGAGCTATTGAAACAGAAGCCGATCTTGTTATGGCAACTGACCCCGATAGTGATCGAATAGGAACTGCTATTCGTGACGATAAAGGAAACTTCATTCTTGTAAATGGGAACCAAACATATCTTCTCTGTCTATACTACCTAATGGCTCAAAGAAAAGCTCTTGGGTTACTTACAGGTAAAGAGTTTGTAGTTAAAACTATTGTTACAACAGAACTATCAAAGAAGATTGCCGACAGCATGGGTATCGAGATGTATGATAGTTACACAGGATTCAAGTGGATTGCAGAAATAATCAGAAGGAACGAAGGTCTGAAGAAATACATTGGCGGTGGTGAAGAAAGTTATGGCTTTTTAGCAGGCGACTTCGTACGAGACAAAGATGCTGTATCTGCTTGCACACTATTTGCAGAAATAGGAGCTTGGGCAAGAGACAACGGAAAAACTCTTTATGAACTACTACAAGATATTTACATTGAGTACGGATATTCAAAAGAAGTTGGTATTTCATTAGTTCGCAAAGGAAAAGA
>DATGMV010000129.1:0-2843 GCA_035307185.1 Fermentimonas sp.
CGTTTTGTAGTAGGTAATAATCTGAAGCCTGCTTTTTTATAATCTTCATCCAGCACCCACGCAATCGCCCAAAAGTGAGGAAATTGCCACACAAATTGAATAGTAAATAATACAATAGGTATCCAAGAAATAACCGGTTGATCAAAAGCTGCAAAATAACCTATCAAAGGAGGTAAAGCTCCAGGAATGGCACCAACAAAAACAGCAATTGGGGACATTCTTTTAACAGGTGTATAAATAAAAGCATATAAAACTATAGAAAACGCAGAAAGAGCTCCAGTTAAAATATTAAGTTTAAACAATAGAATGGTTCCAAAAAGACCCATAAATAAACTAAGAATCAATGCTTGCCCTGTCTTCATTCTTCCCGAAGGCAGAGGACGATCGGCTGTTCTGGTCATTAACTTATCCAGATCACGTTCTAATATTTCATTAAAACCATTTGCTGATCCTGTAACGAGAAAGCCACTAACTGTAAGAATCATCCAATTAATCCAATTAATATCACCCTGTACACGACTTCCTATTAAAAAAGCAATGGAAGCAGAAAACACCACCGTAAGTGTCAGTCTTAGCTTTACCAGCTTCTTAAAATCATCTATAAAATTTTTCACCCTTTATTCTAAAGCCCGATATATTGGCTGGTTTTACTTAATAATAATATAAGATAATACTGAACTCCAAAAACTAAGGTTCCTACCACCAAATGAACAGTTTGCATATAGGCAGGCATATTAAAATATGCCAAAATTAAACCACTTATAATCTGAACTAACATCAGAATCATCATGAGATTAACCATGTGGCTCTGTTCGCCATTCCTTGCAAAACGAGAACGAATAATAAAAAACAGCACACCATTAAGAATAAATGCAACCAACGCCAATTCTCTGTGCCAAATAAAACTGCTACCCAGCTTCGATATCCATAATTCTCTTTGTTCCCCATTGAAACTCAAAGATATTTCATCAATACTTTCACGAATATCTGTACCAATAACAACTTGTATAAGAGTTAAAACAAGAACAAAAATGGCTAATACTTTTATCCATATAAACTCTTGATTTGACAAAATACTTTTATCCCTCGATATTCTTGCTTGAAAATAGGTATAAATTGCTATACATAATATAACGAGGGCCAATAGCATATGAACCGTTATGACCCATGGTGTTAGATTTGTTGAAACTACTATGGAACCCAACCATCCTTGAAAGCCTACGAGAAGAAGGTTAAACAGACTTAAAAAAAAGATTCGCTTTTTAAAATGCCAATATGCGGTTGAAAAAACCAAGCATAATATCATGAATATACCTAACGTAGCTCCAGACAAACGATTAACGTATTCTGTCCAAGTCTTTGCTGCATTAAAATCTTCATGCACTAATATGCTTTTATCATTCCTGATTTTAAAAGCTAACTCAGAGAAACCTATCTTATCTAAGGTATTGGCGAAGCGTTCGTTTTTTTTTGCGCGTCCGTCAATATAGTGTTGTTCATAATCAGCAGGAAGTTGAGAGACATCTGTAGGAGGAATAATCTGATTAAAGCACTTTGGCCAATCTGGACATCCCATGCCTGAACCAGTACTTCGAACTACTCCTCCGGCAAGTATTACAACATAAAGAACAATGATGGTAATTTTAATTACCATCATAAATCTTTTCTCAGCTGGTAAGTACATGCCTTCTCCCTTCCTAATTACTTGCTTTCTTCGTCTACTACAAGTTGTTGAGCTTCCCACTCTCGCTGTATTCTCTCAGCTTCTGGATTTCCTTCAAAATCATGTGGTAAATTAGAACTCATTGTTTCTGAATAAGGTACCGTTTGTGGTATGAAGTCTTCTGAATGCCCTGGCTTACTATAGTCATAAGGCCAACGGTGAACTGTTGGCAGTTCTCCAGGCCAATTACCATGTAAGTGCTCTATAGGAGTAGTCCACTCCAATGTATTTGCGCCCCATGGATTTTGTGTAGCTAGTTTTCCATGCTTCATTGAATGGAAGAAATTCCAAGCAAATGCAACTTGTGCTAACCCTGCAATAATAGCAGACCATGTAATAAACACGTTTACTGAAAGCCATTTCTCCATAAATTCAAAAGAAGTAAATGCGTAATATCTTCGAGGAACGCCATCTATTCCCATGAAGTGCATTGGGATAAATACGAAGTAGGCTCCAATAAAAGTTATCCAGAAGTGTAAATAACCTAAACGGTTATCCATCATTCTACCAAACATCTTAGGATACCAGTGATAAACTCCAGCAAGCATACCAAAAATAGCAGCAGAACCCATAACTAAATGGAAGTGAGCTACAATAAAATAGGTATCATGAACTTGAATATCAATTGCAGCGTTACCTACAAACAAACCGGTTATACCTCCTGATATAAAGAAAGAAACCATACCAATTGAAAATACCATTGCGGGCGTGAATCGAATATTTCCTCGCCAAATAGTTGCTAGATAGTTAAATACTTTCACCGCAGAAGGAACCGCAATAATCAAAGTCGTTATCATAAACACTCCTCCTAAGAAAGGACTCATCCCCGTAACGAACATATGGTGACCCCAAACTAAGAAAGAAAGAACTGAAATACCAAGCAAAGAATAAACCATTGCATGATATCCAAAGATTGGTTTTCTTGAGTTTATTGAAATAACTTCAGATACAATACCAAAAGAAGGTAATATTACAATATATACTTCAGGGTGACCCAAGAACCAGAACAAATGTTCAAATAAGATTGGACTCCCTCCCTCATGGGCAAGTATCTGACCTTGAACAATTATATCAGATAGATAAAAGCTTGTACCCATACTACGGTCAAAGAAAAGCAATA
>DATGMV010000130.1:0-2955 GCA_035307185.1 Fermentimonas sp.
GGACTTAATCCTATGTACGTTGTAGTACTGTTTATAACTTCTTCTACAAGACGGGTGTCAATTTCATCACGTTTCAAACTGCTTCCTGAAAGTTTAAGCACATTCTCAAATGCTTTTTGTGCGGTAAAAGTAACTGCATCTGATGTATGGAATTCATCTTCAGAAATAATATCATTTAGAGTGATGTCGGGTGTATTACTTGAAAAAGAACTGTGTATATGTACCCCTAATAGGTTGTTATCGGTAACACTACTGTTACCATATATGAAGTTACCGCTGAGATAAAATTTACCATATACTCCTTTTGGTTGACTATTGCTGCCATCATCGGTATAAGGTTGAACAAGCCTACCTCGGTTACTTGAAGCTGGCCCGGGCTTATAATAATTATTTACTATATTATAACTGCCGCCCTCAGCTCCATATGCATTGTTTGCACCCCAATTATAGAGAACATTGTTACGAAAATCAACTAACTCTCGGTTGGGTTGATTTGAATATCTGCTACCGTTGAATCTTGGATTACGACTATCGTGGTGAATTAATAAATTATAAAGAAAAGAAGCATTTTTTCCTCCCCAAATGCCGCCATAACCATGTGCACCCTTACTGTGAACTGAAAGTCTTAAGCTCTCTGACAAGATACTCCACTGGAGTGTGAAGTTCTCATTGTCGTAAAATGATGCGCATTCATCCGTAGACCAGCTTATTGAACAGTGATCAATAATTATATTCTTTCTATTTCTTGCCCATAAAGCATCCTTGTCGCTTCTAACCTTTATGTCGCCCATTCTAAATCGCATGTATCTGATTATAACATTATCTACCTTAATCTCCATTGAATAGTCGGCAAGAGTAATTCCTCCTCCCGGTGCTGATTGTCCTGCAATGGTTACATCGCCGTTGTTGATATTAAGATCGCTATTAAGAACTATAGTACCACCCACTTCAAAAATGATGATACGAGCTCCTGTTTGATTAATTGCATAGCGAAGAGATCCCGGAAGGTTTTTATCTTCGAGGGAAGTCACTTTTATCACTTTACCTCCTCTCCCGCCTGTTGTGTTCATCCCTCCGCCATATGCTCCGGGAAATGCAAAAGCATTTTCTATAATGGGAGTTGGATATGTATGTTCTCCATTGGCAGGAGGAGTGAGAGGCTCATCCTCACTACATGCAGCAAGGATGATAACTAATAATATAAGCGATATAAGATGTTTATACTGCATTTTGATAATTACCGGTATTTTTTACACAATATCCTAAAGTTTATTGATAAGTGGTTGTATAGTACTAAGGTCTTTTATCATAACCGGTTCCTTTGAGGCAATACTCTTTCTTGCAGCAATTCCAACTAGGCACGCAAGTGCACCATCTCTTACACCTGCAGCCTGTTTTAGAGTATCGGATGTGTTGGGTATAAATATATGATCTTTAAGCAGCTTGTCACCACCACCATGACCACTTCCTTGAGGTATTTGTCTCCTCAAACACCTGTAGAGATGCTATTCATTCTAAAAATGCTTGCAGACAAAGGAGTACCTGCACAAACTATTGCTCCAAAATTTACCGGTCGATTTAACAAGGGGGTAGACTATGTTGGAGATCTTGAGCAGTTTGCAAAAGAGTTTGAAGAGGATGTACTTGTTATAGATTATGTAGTGAAAGAGTTTGGTTTACCCCATGATCTAAAACTGAGTGTTCACTCCGGCAGTGATAAATTTTCTATCTATCCCATCATGGCAGAAGTTATAGCTAAACACAATAAAGGTTTACACGTAAAAACTGCAGGCACAACCTGGCTCGAAGAGGTTATAGGTTTGGCTGTTGCGGGTGGAGACGCACTTGCTTTAGCAAAAAGGATATATGAGCAATCATATACACGTCGCGAAGAACTTTGTGCACCCTATGCAGATGTTATTGATATCGATCCGGATCAATTACCAACCGTTGAGGAGGTAAACAGCTGGACAAGCGAAAAATATGCTAATACATTACGCCATATTCCCGAACATCCCGATTATAATTCAAACTTCCGTCAGTTAATTCATGTTGCCTATGCTGTTGCAGCAAAAATGGGTAATGAGTATACCGATTTATTGGTTAAACACGCCGATGTTATTGGAGGATGTGTTGAAGAAAATATATATGATAGGCACTTGAAGAGGCTTTTTAGTCTTTGATACCTGTCAGTTATACATTTAAGAAAAAAATCGATCAGGAGTTAGTCTCTTGATCGATTTTTTCTGCTTCTAAAATTCTTAATCTATCTAAACTATCTAATTTGTATCAAAACCAGACCAATAGTATTTACTGGTCTTAGCTTCACTTTTTCCGTATAAGGTTCGTATCAAGGTTCTATCAACTCCCTATCAACTCCCATTAAATATAAGCT
The DNA here is from genome assembly GCA_035307185.1 of Fermentimonas sp. Taxonomy (GTDB): domain Bacteria; phylum Bacteroidota; class Bacteroidia; order Bacteroidales; family Dysgonomonadaceae; genus Proteiniphilum. The sequence continues at coordinate 2,396 of DATGMV010000130.1, forward strand.
ATGTACGGAGTTGATATAAGGGTAATTAGGAGTTGGTAGGTAGTTAGTATGACTGTAAAGCGATTTATTGTTTTATATAAACTGCATGTAGTTATATCATCACATATTAACTTTATAAACAATAAAAAAGCGACCCAAAGGCCGCTTTAAATGTTTTCACAACGGAATAATCCTTATTGTGAATTGCTTTCAACTGCAAACATAAGAAAAAATATTACATAAAACACTTTTTGTTTAGTTAAATTTTAATATCTTTGACTTTTAACGTTTTATGTACAAAAACACAAATATAATGAGCAAAACAATATTAGGTCTTGACCTTGGCACTAATTCAATTGGTTGGGCATTAGTAAAAGAAGCAACTGATTCCAGTCAGAAGTCTGAGATAGTAAAATTGGGTGTAAGAGTTATTCAATATGACAATTTTAATGTTGTAGATCGCAAAAATGGAAAAGTTAGTGATTCCAGAGATCCAGTAAATGATTTTGCAAGTGGTAAAGGGTTATCACCTAATGCAAAACGGACACAATATAGGGGAGCACGTAGAAATCTTCAACGAT
>DATGMV010000131.1:0-4401 GCA_035307185.1 Fermentimonas sp.
AACGGAAATTTTCTGTTAATGCATTCAGTTGGAAGTATTCCTCACGATAATGAAATTGATGTTCCGCTGAATTATGCCGACTACTATTTTCTTGAAGCACTGACTCGCAAAATTGATCTTGAAGGAGCTAATTAATTAGTATCTGTTTTTTAATAATTGATATGCATAAGACTATTTTATTTGTATTAAGTTTTCTCATTTGTTGTTCCGTATTTTCAAACGGTTACATCGAGTATAATCATAAAGAAATTCTTTCTTTTGAAAAACTTGAAGGATTAAAAGATAATGATTCAAAGTCATCATTAACTATTGATGAGAATCATTACAAACATCTTAATCATAGTTTAAAATGGTCTTGGGAAAGCTCCAACTCTTATTGGAGTATTAAAAAGCCTATCAATTATATTGCACCTAAGACTGAATCAGATCCCAAAGTTTCAACTTTCATCTTTTGGATTTATTCTAAAAATCCCAAAGTAGATGGAAATCTACTTGTAGAGTTTCTTAAAGATGGAGAAGTAACTACTTATTTTGAGTATGGACTAAATTTTACCGGTTGGAGAGGTGCTTGGGTTGCGTTTGACAGAGATATGTGCGGAAGTCCGGTAGAAAGTATGGATGAAGTGAGATTCTCAGTTCCTGATGTTGAATCAGGAACGCTTTACTTCGATCATATTATACTGTCTTCATTGCAGGATGCAAGACATCATACAGCCGACTTTCAGGCGCCGTATATTAATAAAGGGACTAATAATCATTGGTTAGTGCTTTATGATTCATGGATTAAGGAGTTTGAGAAACCACTTGAACAGGTTACTTCTGAAGACATTGAGAATATAACACTTATAGAACAGCGTGTTAGAGAGCTTTTATTGAAAGATAAATCTAAATTACCGCTAAGTAAACTACGAAATGATGTCTCAAAATATAATATTTCAGAGAACAGTGACGGAACGATAAAAGGTGTTCCCGTTTTCTTTGAACGTTATGGTGAAACATATAGTATGTTTGGTGCTGATAGATATTCTAAAATCTATGGTAACATCATGGGGTTAAAAAGGTTTAATTATACTCTTCTGCAGCTTTCAGTTCTATGGAATCTCTCAGAGAAAGAAGAAGAAAGAAAAGAAGTAGAAGAATTATATATATCTATGATTCACCATATGCTTGATCAGGGTTTTCAGGCCGGAAGCGCAATGGGTACTCTCCATCACCTCGGATACAGTATGCGTAATTACTATCCAGCTGTTTTTCTAATGTCAGAGGTTTTAGAGAAGAACGGGCTTAAATCAGAGTTGCAAAAAGCAATGGAATGGTTCTCTGGAGCAGGAATTGTTAAAACAGAACCGGTGACACCAGGGATGGACGTTGATACATTTAATACAAACCTGATTGCCAGACTAACAAGTATACTTATGTTAGATTCAATGCCCGAGAAGGCCAGATATTTAACAGCATTTACAAAATGGTTAAACAATGGTTATCAACATGCCGACGGTACAATGGGTACCTTTAAAATTGATGGTACCATGTTTCATCATCGTCACAATTATCCTGCTTATGCAGTAGGAGGGTTACAAGGTGCTGTGGAAGCAGTATACTTGTTAAGGAATACCCCTTATAGAATATCAGAACAGAGCCACCGAATTCTGAAAAACGCTCTGCTTTCAATGAGATTCTACAGCAACCTTCGTACTTGGCCTCTTTCTTTATCGGGAAGACATCCTGATGGCGAAGGTGAGCTTGATCCTGAGCATTTTGGTTTACTTGCTATTGCCGGTTCTCCCAATGGCGAAAATGAGATTGACAGAGAGATGGCCGAAGCTTATTTAAGACTGACTTATGAAGATACCGAGATAGCTGAGATTTTAAAGAAAAAAGGTTTTAAAGCCGAAAATTCACCGACTGGAAACAGAAGTTTTAATTACTCAAATCTAAATGTTCACAGAAGAGGTGATTGGATGATTTCTGCTATGGGGCATAGCCGGTATCTTTGGTCAACAGAGGGGTATCGTGGAGAAAACTTATTTGGAAGATATATTACACATGGTGCATTACAAATAATAGCTACCGGTGATCCAATTTCAAATCACGGTTCAGGATTCCGTCAGGAAGGGTGGGATTGGAACCATTTTCCCGGAACTACAGCAACAGTATTACCTATAGAACAACTTAAAGCAGATGTAAAAAGCTTAGATGATGTTTCAGGATATGAGGAAATGCTGCTTTCTGACGAGTCGTTTTCAGGTGGAATTTCTATTGGAGGTGAAAATGGTGCTTTTGGGATGAAATTACATGAGAATGATAAATACAACGGCTCACTTAGGGCAAGAAAATCGTTTTTCTTCTTTGATAACAGGGTTATAGCACTTGGAAGTAATATTGAATCTGAATTACATGAGGAAACTCATACAACTCTATTTCAAGTTTTTCTTGATGATGTAAATAAACCGTTTTTTGAGAATAATAAAATAATTACAAGCTTTCCATATTCATCGAATTTGAATGATAATAATATTAATGTTATATCAGATGGTTTAAATAATTATTATTATATTCACGAAGGAAACTTGTTGTTTAAAAAAGAGCTTCAACATTCTTTACATGAGGAAACTGGTCTGCCAACAAAGAATAATTTTGCAATAGCAGCTATAAATCATGGTCCTTCACCAAAAAATAGCACATACAGCTACATGATTCATGTTCAACCTGAGAAGGAAGAAATGGATTTGATGTTGAAACGTTCTCAGCAAGGCGATTTTCCATATAAAGTGCTTCAACAAGATTCAATAGCACACATTGTAAAAGATAAAGAAACAAGTACAACCGGTTATATATTATTTGAAGCGGGTGAAATAAAATCTGAAGGTATTGTAAATGGTGTAAACCAGCCAAGTATGATAATGACTCAAGAGATTGATGATAATAAGATTATATTGTCAGCTTGTGACCCAGACCTCAGATTCTATGAAGGTGCTGCTGATGAGATTTATGATGAAAATGGAAAAAGCATAGAGCGAAGTGTTTATTCAAGGGAGTGGATTGACAACCCCTCGGGTAAATCGGTACTCAGAATTACTGTTTCAGGTTTATGGAAAATTGGTGTAGTAAACCATTATGCAAAAGTCTTAACTACCGGCGACAAAAGTACAACTATTGAAATTGAGTGTCAACATGGATTGTCTCATGAAGTTATGTTAATTCGTAAATGAAATATTTAAGTCTATGATTAAAAAACTAAGTTCAACAGGTTTGGCTGCATTAGCTGCGAGCAGTATCATAGCAAAACAGCCAAATATTATTTACATAATGACCGATCATCTGACGGCAGATGCATTGAGTTGTGTGGACGATACTTATGTAAAGACTCCTAACTTAGATAAGCTGGCTGAAGATGGTGTTAGATTTACTAATGCATACTGTGCCGCACCACTTAGCGGTCCTTCAAGGTTTGCTATGATGACAGGGATAGCACCGGGGTCTCAAGAGATGATGAAAAATAATACACCTTTTCCTAATATTGCTAAAGAAGAGACTTTAGGAAACTTAGTGTCATCTGCCGGCTACATTTCTGCTTATGCAGGTAAATGGCATATACCAGAAAGCTCTCTACCTAAGAATGATAATAGTTTTGGCTTCACTTCGATACATGATCACAACGATTATGGATTGGCAGAGTCTTGTGTGGATTTTATAAAAAAAGATCATGATAAGCCGTTTTTCTTAGTGGCATCATTTGATAATCCTCACAATATATGTGAGTATGCCCGAAATCATAATCTTCCGTTTGCAGAGATTAAAGAGCCCGATTTAACAGATTGTCCTAATCTGCCTTCAAATTTCTATCCGGCACCATACGAAGCAGAGATAATAAGATTGGAGCAAAGAGTGCATTTCCCAACCTATCCTGTAATTGATTATACACCCGACGATTGGAGACGTTATTTAAATGCATATTATCGACTTGTGGAATTAGTAGATAGTGAGATAGGTAAAATAATTGATGCACTTGTTGAGCATGATTTATATGATGATGCCGTTATTATATTTTCAAGTGATCATGGTGATGGAGTTGCTGCAAATCAATGGAATCAGAAATCTGCACTATTTGAAGAAATTGTGAATGTCCCTTTTATTGTTAAAGCACCAAATGAATTTGAACAAGGTTCAGTTAGAAACGAACTAATTAATTCTGGTCTTGATTTACTCCCGACGATATGTGACTATGCATCTGCAAATATTCCCTCACAAATTACAGGTAAAAGTGTTAGAAGTCTTGTTGAGAATGAGGATGCAGAAGAGTTGCATTCATATATAGTTACAGAAACTCAGTTTGATAAATCACCTACAAGAGGTTGGATGGTACGAACACCTCAATATAAATATGTGTTATACGATAAA
>DATGMV010000132.1:0-3469 GCA_035307185.1 Fermentimonas sp.
CAGTGTTAAACTTGATTTCTGCGTTACCTCCATCGCCGGTCTGACCCAGGTATTGCATTGCCCAGAATTTTCCTTCAGCGCCCCATACAGGAATCATTTCTGTAGCACCGTCCCAGCTCCAGTTGCCCGCAACGTTACCGATAATAAACATTTCTTCCGGCATCTCCATCGGATCAAGAGCAAAATAACCTTTAACTCTTGGAAGCGTTATCACGTTTGACCTTACTTCACCATCATTTTTATCATTCAGTACAGATCTCAATCTCACATATAGTGGATGAGGAGCTTCGGGATATTCACTTTCTTCTTCAATACCAAGCAATCCCATTAAAGGAAGTGCCACATCCGCCGCCTGAACATCAAATTTTGCAGTAGTGTATGTTCCGGGTATGGCAGCAAATTCGCTAAAACTTTCACTAAGTGAGATTTCAACACTGTAAGTGGCAGCAGCTGTAAATCCATATCCCGGTTGAGAGGTTGAAAACTCAATAGTTTCCATATTTTTCAAGTCGTAGATACCGGAAACATATTTTGGAACGTTCAGCACAAAGCTATCCGGTTGTTGCAAAACTACCTTTTCATCTTCCTGACACGACCATAGGAAACCGAAGGCAGTCAATAATAATATTATACTATATATCTTTTTCATCGTTTATCTTTTTACAAGTTAAATTTGGACATTAATCAATAACCGGTGTTTTGAATCAAATTATCGTTTGCACCTATATCATCAGCAGGTATAGGGTAAATCTTAAAATGATCAGCAACAGATCTGCCTTCCTTGACACTACCTTTCCATGTCCACACATAAGAAGATCCTGTAAATTTGTTGAATCTGATAAGATCGGTTCTGCGCTGTGCTTCAAGGAATAATTCACGTCCTCTTTCGTCAAGTAAGAAATCAAGAGTGAGTTCACCAGCTGTTATTATATAAGGAGCCTGTTTATAAGCACGTTCACGAAGTTCATTTACTAAGTTTAGTGCAGTTGTCTGATTACCTCCTGAGCCGCCTCTAAGAACTGATTCAGCATAATTAAGATAGATTTCTCCTAATCTGAAAAGTGGGAAGTCGGTGTATGCTATGCTACTTGGAGGTAATGAGCCATCACTGTTTCTGTTATAAAATTTAACAACAGGTATACCGTTGTCTGTGAACAGCGAAGGATCATCTATCTCGACGTTTTCTGTTTTATCAACATATAACATATCAAAACAGCTATCATTTTCATGCAGATTTTCTCTTTCGAATGTTTTAAGCATAGAAACACGTCCACGGTTACCTTGCCATGCTCCGACTGCGTTAACTTCTTCTTGCATATCAGAAGGCTCCATACTACTTAGCAGGAATGTCATACCTCCCCAAGTTTGAGTTTCGGCACCTTCATAACGTACAGGGAAAATCATTTCAGTCGATTTGTTGTTATCTGATTTAAACATATTTGCATAAATCGGTTCCAGTTCATATCCAACTTCAAGTACTTTTTTGCTGTAAGTAATACTTTCGGTGTATTTGTTTACACCAATATATGCTTCAGCATTCAGATAAAGTCTTGATAGCAGCGCCCAGTTGGCAGCCTTGTTAGCACGACCGTAGTATTGATTATTGTATCCCACGAATGGGGCAATCAAATCTGCTTCACTTTCCAGAAGTTCTTTTTCGATATAATCAAACAGATCAGCACCCTGAATTTGTGGAGGAAGTGTGCTTCCTACAGGACTATTCTCATCAACAAAAGGTACGTTTCTGAACATATCGAGCAGATAGTAGTATGAAAGTGCTCTGTGAAAACGAGCTTCAGCACGAAATCGTTTAATTTCGGCTTGGTCATTTGCACTTACACCGCGACCGTTTAATACCTCTTCAGTAGTTTCCCTTAAAAGAGCATTTGAAAGATTTATTTGATAATATAGTCTGTAGTAGAGCCCTTTGATAAATACGTTACTTGATGTCCAGGTAATATAATTCAAATCCGGGATACCTACGTCATTCCACGCACAATGCATTTCATCGGTCGGCAACTCCTGAAGATTCCATAATCCTCTTAAGAAAGAAGCCTGACTTCCACCATCAACTCCTGCAACATCAGGGTCGCCGTCACCTGCACTATTACCACTAATTGCCAGTCCGGCATATATTTTAGCTAATAGTTCCTGATATGGTTCTATTTCACTGCCAAATACTACATCTGAAACTAATTCGTCTTCATCCAGAGGTATCGTATTCAGGTCATCGACACAAGACGAGAGTGCGGCAACCATTAAGCCGATAATAAAAATGGATAGAAATTTATATTTTACTGTCTTCATAATATTCAAGAATTAGAAATTTAAACTGAGTCCCATAATGTACACTCTTGGGTGAGGATAGATATTATTGTCGATACCGTTGTTAGTAAACTCGGGATCCAAACCATCGTAATCAGAGATGACTATAGGATTCTGAACTGTAAAGAATATCCTACCTGTATTGTCATTATTCAAAAGGTGTGTAAAGTTGTAACCAAGAGTTATGTTATCCATCTTCATGAAGGAGGCGTTCTGGATATAGTGACTTGACTGATATTGCACCGCATTGAAATTGGTGAATGTTGCACTATTTACCCTGTTTTTCAACCAACCTGAGGGGTCGAAAGTCGTATTTCTTGATTCACGGTTTGATTGAATGTTGTTATATGCGTAGTTTCCAAGATTGGCTCGCACAGAGAAATTAAAATCCCAGTTCTTGTATGATAATTGTGAAGATAGTCCCATATATATATCCGGAGCCGGATTTTTATAAGGAATCAAATCCTGTTCGTTTATCATACCATCTGCATTTTGATCAACGTATACTCCTTCAAGAGGTTTGTCGTTTTCATCGTATACCTGCTCGTATACATAGAAAGAACCTGCAGGATAGCCAATTCGGTGTATTGCAATATTGTTTCCGGTACCACCATCAATTCCTCCAAATCTAACACCAACGTAATTGGGGTCATCTGTTATGGTTAGTTTATTGATCTGGTTTTTATTGTAGGTTATGTTATAGCTTAAATTCCAGTTCCAATCTCTGCTCACAATCGGTCTACCTGTAATTGTAAATTCAACACCTTTGTTTTCCAGTTCTCCAACATTTGTTAATAGTTGGTTGCTAAAGTTTGTGCCTGCTGCAATACCTACAGTATTAAGAAGGTCCGTAGTTTTGCGATAATAAACATCAACAGCACCACTTATACGATTATTTAAGAAGCCATAATCCAAGCCGGCGTTATAAGTAGTAGTTTCTTCCCATTTCAGATTTTCGTCATAAGCAACAGGTCTGATAAGTCGGTACATATTATCTCCAAAGAAATAATTAGCCCCTGCCTGACTGTAACTGTATCTTCCCATCTATGGGTAGTCTCCGCTTCCAAGGTTTTGCTGACCTGTTACTCCGTATCCTAAACGTAATTTAAGATCTGAAAATAATCTTTGATCCTGCATAAAACCT
>DATGMV010000133.1:0-3057 GCA_035307185.1 Fermentimonas sp.
AGAGAGTCTCTTCTTAATGAAAACACTTTGAGCTACCAGATAAGACAGAAAGGTCATAACTTAGACCTGTTGGGTGGTGTGACATTTCAGCAGGAGTCAATTTACTACCACGATCTTACAAGTACTTTCATTACAAATGAATTGTTTGGTATGGCAGGATTTGGAAGAAGTAGCAGTGTTCCGTCTGTAGGCTCTTCAAAAGGAGAAAACTCATTAGCATCATTGCTAAGTCGTGTAAACTATAATTACAGATCAAAATATTATGCCACTGTATCATTCCGTGCAGATGGATCTTCTAAGTTTTCAAAAAAGAACAGATGGGGTTACTTCCCTTCTACTTCGCTTGCATGGTCGTTTAGCAGAGAAGATTTCTTAAAAGACAACCAAACTCTTACTAACGGTAAACTAAGGTTGAGTTATGGTGAAACAGGAAATAACAGAGTTGGTAACTATGCGTTCAGAGGTCAGCTTGCAACCGGAGATAACTATTTTTATCCTTTCGACAGCAATAAGAGTATTGCATATATTCCAACAAGTATGCAAAACGAAAACTTGAAATGGGAAACTACCGAACAATATAACGTAGGTGTTGATTTAGGTTTCTGGAATGACAGAGTTAGTGTAATCCTTGATTACTATCACAAAACAACAAAAGACCTATTACTTCAGGCAGATTTAGCTCCTTCATCCGGCTACCCATCAGCAATGATGAATATTGGTGAATTACAAAACAAAGGTTTGGAAGTATCTTTACAAACAGTAAATATACAGAATAAAAATTTTAGCTGGAACAGCGCATTTAATGTGTCATTCAACAAGAACGAAATTACAAGATTGAATGATGACCAAATAGCAATGACTAACTCAGTTTACTGGGATCAGAAATTTAGAACAATGCCTGCATATTTGAGTCCGATCGGAAGTCCTTCCGGTCTGATGTATGGATATCTTTTTGAAGGAACATATAAGAACGACGACTTTGATATAACGCAAGACGGAAACGGTAATCCTGTTTATCAACCAAAAGATGGAGTAGTTCTTTATTCTAACGAATCGAGACCCGGAGATCCTCGTTATACTGACATTAATAACGACGGAATTATTAATGATGCAGATAAAACAATAATTGGTCAGGGACACCCGATAGCTATTGGTGGATTGAACAACAGCTTTACATATAAAAATGTAGATCTTAGCGTATTTTTCCAGTTTAGCTGGGGCAATGATATCTTAAATGCTAATCGTATGGTTTTTGAGAATCCAGCAGGCAAAAGACATACCAACATGTTTGCTTCTTATGCCAATAGATGGACCGAAGAAAATCCTAATAGCGATATGCCTCGTTCAAGAGCAGTGGGATCACAGGAGTATAGTAGTTTATATGTTGAAGATGGGTCATTCTTAAGGTTGAAGTCGTTATCTTTAGGATATAATTTCCAACCAAAACTTATTAATCAATTAAAAGTTACTTCTGCAAGAGTTTCTTTCACAGCTGAGAACTTATTTACTTTAAGTTCATATTCGGGTAACGATCCTGAAGTTTCTACAAGACACAGTGTTTTAACACCGGGATTCGACTGGTCGCCTTACCCACGCTCAAGAAACTATTCACTATCTCTTAATCTAACATTTTAAAAAAAGACATGATGAAAAAAAATATATTACACTTATTGACATTGGCAATAGTACTGGCTTCATGCAGCGATTTTTTGGATAGCCGTGCTTATGACTTTGTTTCTCCGGAGGAGTATTATCAAACGGAAAATGATCTAGATATGGCATTAGCAGGGGTCTATTCTGCATTGGCTTCTGAAAATGTATATGGCAATAGATATTCATGTATGATATCTAACGTAGATGATTTGAGTTTTTATGCTCGACCTTCTACTCAAACAGTATCGAATGTGTTTGGAAATGATCATAATACAAGTAATACAGATATTTACTATGCATGGACCGATATTTATGGTGGTATTGAAAGTGCAAACATACTTCTTGAAAGATTAGAGAGTGCCAACGTTGATGATGATGTAAAAACCAGAGTTAGAGGAGAAGCTAAATTTTTAAGAGCTTACTACCACTTCCTTCTTGTACAGGCTTGGAAAGAGGTACCCATTAGAAAAGAGTCATTTAAAGATGTAAACAAGTCTGCTCTACCTGCTACACCAATGGATGAAGCTCTCGATTGGATAATCAGTGAAATGGAAGAGACATTAACAATGGTAGATGATAAAACTTTTGATAGTAGCCCATCTTACGTAAAGAAAACAGTAGTAGAGGGAATCCTTGCAAGGGTTTGTCTTACAAGAGCCGGTTATCCTACTAACGGAGGAAAACCTTACTACGAAAAAGCTGCAATGTACAGCAAATCGGTAAAAGACTCTAATAAGCATGGTCTTAACCCTGATGTTTACGAAATGTGGAAACGTATGGCAAGTGATCGTTACGACACGGAGTACAATGAGTCGATGTGGGAAGTTGAATTCATTGGAGCAAGAGAACTTGATGGTAACTGGACTAACGGGAGAATTGGGAATGTTATTGGTAACATTCAGAAAAATGGCTCAACCGAAGGTCTTGGTTACAGCTATTGGTTCTATGGTGGCTCTCTTATTCTTTGGGATTTATATGACACAAATGATAAGCGAAGAGATCTAACTATGGCTCCTTATCAAATCAACGCCAATGATGTTAAAGTAAATTGGAACAATAATCAGATAGTTCAACGTGCATGTGGTAAATTCAGAAGAGAGTGGGAAACAGTTATGCCAAGGCACAAGAATTATACTCAGGAAAATTATCCAATTATTAGATACGCAGATGTATTGTTGATGTTGGCTGAAGCAGAAAATGAAGCAAATCAAGCTCCAACAGCACTTGCTTACGAAGCAATAAATATTGTTAGAGAGAGAGCAGGAGTAGAACCTCTTTCAGGATTATCGTATGCTGAGTTCCAGCAAGAACTACGTGATGAAAGAGGTCGTGAGCTGGCTTTTGAGTCATTACGTAAATACGACCTGATTAGATGGGGTATTTATACAGATGCTATAGCTAAAC
>DATGMV010000134.1:0-15121 GCA_035307185.1 Fermentimonas sp.
AGAAATCATCAGATGTTATTAACGGAATGAATGATAGTTTTAAAACATTGGCATCGTTTTTAGTTCTTGTTTTCTTTGCCGCACAGTTTGTAGCTTGGTTTCAATGGAGTAATCTTGGAGTTTTACTTGCAATTACAGGAGCAGAATTTCTACAGAATTTAAATATTGGATTGATACCACTTGTCTTAATGTTCATTATCTTCTCAGCATTTATTAATTTATTTATGGGAAGTGCTTCTGCAAAATGGGCAATTATGGCACCAATATTTATACCAATATTTATGCTATTGGGCTATTCTCCTGAACTTTCTCAAGTAGTTTACAGAATAGGAGATAGTATCACTAATGTTATGACTCCTATGATGAGTTACTTTGCTTTAATCATTGTATATTTTCAGAAATACCAGAAAGGTGCAGGTTTTGGTACCATTATAGGGAACATGATGCCTTATTCAATAGCATTTTTCTTAGGATGGACGGTTTTATTAATTGCATGGATATTGCTAGGGTTGCCATTAGGACCCGAATCTCCACAATATTATAACGTTGGTTAGATAGTCTATATTATTTAAGTAGCCAAGCTATTGCAAATACTAATGGTGCTTGCCAGTTTATGGCTACTTCATTTCTTGCATAGTCTTCTTCTAAATCTACCCAATCAGTTGCTGTATGTCCGCCACCTACCAAGTATCCTGGCCAAGGTGATTGAATGTTGTCTGCACCTGATCTTCTATCGTGTGGATGCATTGGAGGATTATGTCCTAGACCAGTTACAAAAGATCTATTATAAAAATTCCTTCCAAAGAGGTGGTCAACTGCGTTTTGTGCTACTTCTTTATAAATAATATTTAGTTGAAGTTTATTTGCAACATATAGGTTGAGCGTCTGTCTGGCAACGGTTCCATTGCATCCCCAATAGTAAAGGTCAAGTGGACGCCTATAGAAGTCACTATATGATTTTTTTGATATGTTATCTGCTGTTTTTACTATGTTTTCGCTTATGGTTGCTAACACATCGGGTGCTTTTCCAGATTTATCAGAAAGAACATAAGTGAAAAGTGCCAGGTTTGAAACATTACCCCAGTCCCAATTCTCATCAGATTTATAATCTATTTCTGCAACAGTTTTTTCGAAATATTTTAGGTACTGATCTTCACCAGTGCTCTCCCATAATTCCGCTGCAGCCCATAATCTGTCGTCTAAATCATTAGTTTGATAACCACCGGTATTAAAGTCACCTTGAATGAACGGCTTTTCTTCAGGGTTCTCTATCAGGTAATTAAAGCTTAGCCTTGCAGCAGACAAACATCTGTTGGCATATTCAGTATCATATGGTGCAAAGATGCGTGAGGCTTGTGCTGCAACTGCTGCAAAAGAAGCTGTAGCAGCGCTGCTCCACTCTGTAAAGAAACGTTTTTCATCATCCTCTTCTGGCATTATAAATGCTGAGAAGTTTATGCGAGTTAGTTTGTGAGATACTCGTCCACTCCCATCTGCATAAGGCATCTTTAATAACCAATCCATTTCCCATTTCAGCTCTTTAAGATAATGAGGCAGAGTATTATCAACTTCGCCTGGTATACGAAATGAAGACTCGTTAATGTTTTGCTGCAGATGCTCCCAGGTAAAGAATAATATACCCATTGTTATACCTGCATTAACTACATACTTACCATAATCACCGGCATCATGCCAACCCCCTGTACCATCAATTATAACTCCAGGAGAGCCAATGTAATCACCATATCCATCATTATGATGGCACGATTCATGTTGAAATATATCTCCATTATACTCACTGGCTACACTAGTGCCACATCGTAATAGATAGAAGCTATTCATAACAGTAGAAAAAGGTATATCATAAATACTATCATTGATTAAAAAGCTAGCTGATGTCTCTCCATTGTCAAGCTCAATGTAGTACTCACCGTTATCAGTAAAGTCAGAAAAGTCCGCTATCCACAAATTCTGATTTACATCTTCTTGATAGTCTGGACCGGTTGTCATGCCCTGATAAACGGTTTTGTTATCAATCAACTGTTTTAACTCAAAGGTTTTAGATTCTGTAGATAATGTTATCTCTTTTTTTGAATCTGATAGATAACCTATTGAATTTAAGTGAATAGTGCCTTTGTCAACCGTCTGAACTTCACTTTTATTCTGTCTTTCTGCGCAACTTGCAAAGAAAATAAGTGCAATAATTGTATACACCAATGTAGAGGAGTTTCTTCTCATAATATTTTATTATTTATAGCCATACACATTCGTCCATTATGATACGGACATTTCCAGAACCCAGCCTTGTCATCATTGGTATTTGGAGTACCATCTTCATATATACTCCAATACCATTCACCATTCACTTTGTCGATAAGATTTTTCTTTATATATTTCCAGCAATTAATAGATTTGGTAAGAGAATCATCTGTACCATATTGATTGTAATGTTTAAAGAAGCCAACAACAGCTTCTGCCTGTACCCACCAGTGCCTTTCTTTATCTATTTTCTCTGTTGTAGGATTATATTCATAAAACATGCTCCCATCGCTTGTTAACCCATTAATTGCTGCTTCTACAATTAATCTGCTTTTGTATCTAACAAGTTCAATGATGTTCTCTTCTCCCAGCACTAAAGCTGCTTCATTCAATAACCAAGCTGATTCTATATCATGGCCAAAAGATATTATATTATTTGAGCTTTTCCAGTTTGCATCAAAAAACAAATTGAGGTGGTTTGACCTTTTATCAACGATTTTGTTGATAAAAATATCTATCAAATTTCTTAAGCTATATTTTAGACAGTTATCTTTCCAAACAGTATAGAGGTTGGTGTAGGCCTCAAGAATATGCAGATGTGTATTCATTGTGAATTCCTTATTCTCGTCTTTTGAACTTAGACGCATGTCTTCTATCGGGCTCCAATTATTACTTAATGCTTCTACATATCCATTTTCTGAATTCTTGTAGCAATGTTCTTCTATAACATTAAACAGTTCGATTGCTGCCTCAAGACTTGATCTGTCGGCTGTTGCTTTGTAATATTCCGTTAGTCCATATATTGCAAATGCTTGTGAATAAACTTGCTTCTTATTGTCCAAAGGAGTGCCTTTATAATCTAGTTGCCAGTAAACACCTTTGTATTTCGGATCTATAAAATAGTTTAATAAATAATCTTTTGCTCGGCTTGCTAATTCTAAGTATTCATTTTCTTTATATAAACGGTAAGCAAGAGAAAAAGTCCATAGTATTCTTGAATTCAGAACTGAACCTTTGGGTGCGTTCTCGATAACATCTCCTTTCCCATTTATACAACCATAGAAACCCCCATTACCATAATCTTGCATTTTATTTATCCAGAAAGGAAGAATGTTTTCTTTTAACTCTTCTTCCAGCTCTTTTTTGAAACTATTTATATCCTCTGACATATTTATATCAATAACTAATCTAATACATTTCTTTTCCTTTGCAAAGCTGTTGAAATCCTCTTCATCCTTTTTTCACTTAAAGGATAAAAAGATATAAATACAATAGATAAAATTGTACCAGCAGCTGGGAGTAAACTCATAAACATTTTAATTCCTTGTATGGTTTCAGGATTTTGCTCCATATTTGCTTGAAAACCAAAATAGCCAAGCAACCATCCGGTAAGAGCACTGCCAATTGCCCAACCAAGCTTCTGACTCATTGATGAGGAGCTGAATATCAATCCTGTTGCACGGTTGCCAGTTTTATATTCTGAGTAATCTGCACAATCGGCGTACATCGACCAAAGAAGGGGAAATATACTTCCAGCACAAATACTTATAAGAACTTGAAATATAAAAATCAAAATCAGGTTTTCTTTTGATATCCAGAAAAATATGATACTTAATACTGTGGCAACGGCCATTGAACCGATATATGTACTCTTCTTGCCAATTTTATTACTTAATGGAGCTGAAATTATAACACCAATAATGTTGGCAATTTGACCAATTGCTAAATATAGACCACTTAGCACAAAAGATATGTTGAATAATGAAATATTACTTATAGATTCTTCTTGGATGTAGTATTTAAAGTAATATACAGTAGCACCGTCACGTATGGAATTAAAAATGAGAGCAGCAACTCCGGCCCCAAGCAGAAGCCACCAAGGTTTGTTTCTCATTAGATCTTTTAAGTCCTCAGATACCTTAGCTTGTTTACTAACAGATTTCACTCTTTCACGCGTAAGGGCAAATGTTAAGAAAAAAAGCAGAATACAGATTACTGCAATTATTGATACTGCAATAGTCCAGCCATTTTCAACAGATCTGTAACCAGGTAATCTTTCTGTAAAGAAATTAACCAAGGGCATGAACATAAGTAGAGCTAAAAAACTTCCGATATATGCAAATGCCATTCTATAAGAGGATAGAATATTACGATCGCTAGAATTAGGGCTTATAACTCCTAAAAGTGAAGCATAGGGGACATTTACCACTGTGTATGCAGTCATCATTAAAGTATAGGTAATGTATGCATAAATGATTTTCTCTCTTAAACCCAATTCTGGAGTAGTAAAGGTGAGGATACCCATAATACCGAATGGAATTGCTCCCCATAGAATGTATGGACGGAATTTACCATATCGCGTGTTTGTTCGATCGGCTATCATACCCATCAACGGATCTGATACCGAATCCCACACCCTAGTTATAAGAAACATTGTGCCTACCACTGCTGCTGGTAGTCCGAATACATCGGTATAAAATATCATCAAGTATGAACCAAAAAGTTTCCAGAACATAGAAGATGACATATCTCCAAGACCATACCCAATCTTCTCTTTGAGTTTAATCATTAATTAATTTGATTTTATATATGGTTCTTTAAATTACGATCTGCAAGTTCAATTATTTTTTCAACAGAAGCAGATGAACTGAGTCCATCCTCCGGACTTTTCATACAGTAGTCAACTAGTCTGTCAACTGTAGATGTTGCAACATGTATTCGAGTATCACTAGATGCATAATATATAAACACTTTTTCATCATCATCGCAAATCCATCCGTTAGAAAAAAGTACATTTGATACATCTCCAATACGTTCTTCATTTTCTGGAGCCATAAAATACCCTCCAGGTGAAGCTATTAATTTTGAAGGGTCGCTCAGTGAAGTCAAATACAAATAAAGTACATAACGTAATCCTGCAGCACATGATCTTACTCCATGAGCCAAGTGCAACCACCCTTGTGAAGTTTTAATTGGAGGTGGTCCTTCCCCATTTTTTAACTCAGAAATTGTATGATATTTTCTTCTATTTATTATTTTCTCTTCAATAATTTCTGCATTACAGATGTCATTTACGAGTGACCATCCAATCCCCATACCTCCACCATCTATAAAACCTCTTTGGGGACGTGTATACAGTGCATATTTTCCATCAACAAATTCAGGGTGTAATACAACATTACGTTGTTGGTAAACAGATTTAATATCTGAGAGTCTTTCCCAGTTTTGCATATCTTTTGTCCTAACAACTCCAGTGGAAGCAATGGCCTTAGATAGGTTTCCTTCTTCTGCCGTAGGATCTAGTCTTTCTACACAAAATAAACCATATATCCACCCATCTTCATGTTGTGTTAGTCGCATATCATAAATGTTTGTAGCTGGTTCTGCTGCTTCATGAATAACTAAAGGATAGTTGCGAAACCTAAAGTTGTCAATACCATTATCACTCTCTGCAATAGCAAAGAAAGATTTCCTATCTACCCCTTCCGTACGAACTACAAGTAGATATTTTCCTTCCCACTTTATAGCTCCGGGATTTAAAACCGAATTTATCCCTATTCTTTCCATTAGGAATGGATTAGACTCCTCATTAAAATCATAACGCCAGTGTAAAGGGGCGTGTTCATGAGTTAGGATAGGATTTTTATATCGTGTATACCATCCGTTATTTTTCAATAATGGCTCATTCTTTTTGATGAGCAAATTCTCTTGCTCCTCTTTAAGTTTATTTAGTTTATCATCAAACGACTCCATAATATTTAATTATTAATGGTTATTCATAAAGACTGGAAATGTCTTTGCTGAAAAGTGTACGAGGATTATCGTAGAATTTTACAAAATTAGTTTCAGATTTTTGTCCAGGGTATGGAGCATAATAATGATTGGGTCTCTCTCTTGCATTTCTCCATACCAATACATAGCTTATAGGATAACGATTTGTAAGTGGTAGTAATACTTCTGTCCACCAATCACTAATAGGAATAGATTCTAAGCCTGTTTCAGTGATAGCTATTGGTTTATTCCTTCTTGCCCCTTCTTCAGTCATAAAACTAAGTATCGAATCTAGCTTACTTACAAAATATTCAGTACCCTCCTCATTATTGCGGTGATATCCATCAATACCAAGTAAATCCACATATTCGTCACCAGGATAGCGTTCCATGTATATTTCTCCAGGCCCCTGCATGTCGGGTGAGTAAGAATAAAGTAGGTTGTCTACACCTGCACTATCGAAGTGGGTTCTTGTAATCTCCCATAGGGCGTTGTATTCATCTACAGTACATAAATTCTTTCCCCACCAGAACCAACTGCCTGTATGCTCGTGCCATGGGCGAAATAGTATTGGTATCTTTGCTCCATCCTCTGTAATTAGGGTGTTAAAGAAAACGGCTGCCCTGTCGAGCCAATCGAGGAAAAGGTCATGATTGCTGCCACCAGGCAGAATTGCCCGAACTACCTCACTACTGCTTACATCCCAAGAGTCTCCTCCAGTAAGAGGATTATCGACATGCCAGCTTATTGTAATCATAGCTCCACGTTTATAGTGGCGAATTATCTCTTCTCTAATGATGGTGAATAAAACATTATCGATGTTCTTATCGCTTCTATGCTCTATTTTACCGATATCAAATCCCATTACAGCAGGATAATCTCCAACAACACTATGAATATCAGACCTGCCACTGTCTCCTTCCCAATAAACACCGTAAAGCGGATCGTCCTGATGTCCGAACATGAAACCCTCCGTTGATATTTCTTTAAGATTCTGTAGCAGGTTTTCAGTCTCAGTTGTTCTTGGTGTTAAGCTTATCAACTCTTTGTTATCAGAGGATGTTTTTTTTACACATGATATTCCAGCAAACAGCATAATCACTATTATAACATTTATCTTTTTCATAAATTAATTTATTTCAGGACAGGTAATTCATCCCTAGTAATTACATATGATTTACTTAAAGCATCATTCCACCAGCTAATAGGTGCATGTTCATGTGTCTCCTCTTGGAAAGCTTCGCTATCCGGATTCAAAGTACGGTTATAATCGTACCAGGGCATAAACCAAAGCCATCTGGCTCCTGCACTCCACTGTTTGCTAATCTCAACTACATTACCACACTCACTAAGAGCAACAGGTTTACCTGGGTAACGTTGCTGCAAAGTTTCAAATTCGTTTTTAATATTCAATGATACTGATGCGTTATAGATATCTCTCCCTACCATATCTACATACTCATCACCCGGATACCAGTTGTGATCGGTCATTTGAGAAGTCCATACCCATATAAGATTATTTAGACCATGGTGATGAGTCATCCGGTCGAACATCAGTCGCCATAGCTTTTTTAGGGGATAAGCACCACCAGCACCCCACCAAAACCAAGCAGTTCCGCCTGGTAATGAACCTATATTGCCCGCAGCTTCGTGTAGTGGTCGCCAGATAACAGGTATATCCTTCTCCTTAAGTAACAGTAAGTAGTTGGAAACCTTGTCTATATCAGCAATCATACGCTTATATTCTTCAGATGAAGGATCTTCTATTTTGTTAACATCGAAACTCGTCTGATCTAGTTGGTTGCCCCAGTAGAAACTATATGAATTCTCTTCCGTGCTGTTGTCAGGTACGTTCCAGTGCCACATTGCAGATACTATACCACCGTTATTCCACCACTCTTCTACAACAGAGATTTCACTATAGTCGATCCAATTGCCAGGTGAAGCATAAAGATGTAGGAAATCGAAACAATTTATTGCTGGCCATTTGCCAGTATGGTGATGTACCCACTCTGCTTCATTGATGTTCCACGACACGTTTGCCATAGTACCCGAAAGGGTTGACTTGCCTTCCTGTTGCTTCAAAAATTGGAGCAAATTAGTTGCTTGAGTAGATAGCCCTTCTCTGGTTGGTGCTGGTGCTCTTGTTTTGAAACTTATGCTGAAATCCGATGAGTTAAAGAGTCCTGTAGGGCCTTTCACTGTTTGCGGTGGAACAATCAAGATATATTCTGTGTCAAACTGTAATGGAGGTACAGTAATTACAAGTTCGCCATTCAATGCAGGTTGCAGTTTAGAAACCTGTTGTCCATTGAGCGTAATTTGCCGATAAGTTCCAAGAGTTATGTTCATATCAAACCACAGGATAATCTCCGTGATTCCCTGCGCAACATCGGTTTGTCCATTTGCGGGGTCACTTGAAATAAGTTGTGGAGGATTTCCCTCGGTTGTCCTATTACCATCCTCTGAGCATGAACCTGCAGATAGCAAACTGATTAATATCAGGCATAGAATAACCTGTAAAATGATTTTTTGCATCACTTTTAATAATTGTGTACCTTGATAAACCGCGGCACTAATAATTCAGAGAATTTGTTTGAACCGGCTACAATATTTGTCCGGTTCAAACAGTTTCTGTTTAATAATTTTATTGCTTATTACTCTATGGTTACTTTGTTGAAAATAAGATCTGAACCCTGGATTAATATACCTGCACCGGGATAGTCGCTATCGTCTGGCGACTTATTAGCTTCAATCTGATCAAGAATTGCCCTCGTAAGTATAACTTCGAAAACACGTGTGTCAAACTCCCATCCATATACATCTGTTGGTATCAGGGTGTTACTGCCTATTTCTTCAAACGTTAGTGCACTCCACGATCCGTCATTGATCTGTGCTTGTGCCCAAACCTCATTTATCTGATCAAAGTAGAAACGCATTTTTGCTCCTGCTTTCAAATTGCTAAAGCTTGATGCAGGAATTGCAACACGTCCACCTTCACCCCAGGTGATTGTTACAGGACCGGTCCATACAGTGGTTTCAACAGATTGTTTATAAACGGCTACTATATTGTTTATTACAACATTCTGTCCGTGGAAGATTACACTTTGTCCCCAGTCGGTAAGAGTTTGTAACATTATTAACTCCTCTTCAGAAAGTTCAAATTCAACTACATTATTACTCGGATCAAAGAGATATGTGTCGGATCCTTCATTATAGCGTTGAAGTATCTGTTCCCAGTGGCCGTTATAGAATTTAATCTGAGGATCACCTTCCCCTGTTACAGCATATGTAATTTTGAGAGTCACAGTTCCGTTGGTGAAATCCATAAATGCATCAGGATCAATAATATGAGTATCCCAATCCAGATTAAGAGGTCCTTGATACACCACATTTTCTATCTGCCCCATAGGCATTACATTGAGTGTATAGTCTATTGTACCATTGGATGAAATCAGTGTCAACTTTGTATCCATTGCTGCTATTTGAGGAATAGTTATATACATCATGTTTCCTGCAACAATGAATTTTACTTCCGTATTGTTAACTTTTACGGCAGTCAATTTATCCAGATTGGTCACTTCAATTCCTAACAATTCTCCTGCTTTAATTTCTTCATCTTCACCAGGCAAAATGGGGATAAAGGCAAACTGTGGTGCTTCGACAGTTAATGAAGGAAATACTACACTTTCGCCGTTAGCCATGAAGAGTGTTAGTTCTCCACTTTCAACGTTCATAGTTGGCATTAAAACTTCAAGACTAGTGAGCGATGTGTTGTTCACTTCCACCTCTCCTCCACCGGTAAATACTATTTTGGTTACCAGATCGAGATTTTCTCCTAAGATAGTTACTTTGTCACCCAACGGTACTGTACTATTCTCATAATCGGTAAACAGGGGTTTCTGTGTATCAATAACTACTTCAATTTGGACTCCACTGCCGGTATTTAACAGCATATTACCACTTGTTGCCCCTTCTGGCATCAATACTGTAACTTCAGTTGAATTTTGAGATTCAACCTCCACAGGCTCATTTAATCCGGGGAAAGTGATGGAGGTGATCAGTTCCATGTTCAATCCTTCAAGTTTGATTACGTCGCCTGCACGCAAAGAGTCTGCCGGGATTGCAACTACATTGGTGGGAAGTGCCATACCGATGTTTGCGACAGCTATCTCCACACCCGATGCAGGAATCACTACAACCATTCCATCACTCATGTTTTCGGGAAGAGTAAAACTAATGGTTTGTCCTTCTTCACTATCAATTATCTCAAAGGGTATCTCTTCCTCATTAGGCATAACAAGTGAAACTACCAAATCTAGGTCAGCTCCCGCAATCTCAATCACATCACCTGGTTTCTTACCCGTAAGATCTGCTATTACTGATACCGAAGGAAGTACAATCTCTACTTCACTGTCGGAGTATACTTCAATAGGTATTTCCTCACCATTTGAGATTATAATCTTGCCGCTTTGTGCCTCAGCAGGAACAGCTATCTGTAGCTTTTTTCTTGTTTGTCCTGGAAGGAAAGCATCAGCCTCAACCACCACATTATCAAAGAATATTACTCTATTAATTAGATTTAGGTAATCACCTTCAATAGTTAATGTCTCACCCGACTTTACTTTCAAGGGAGATACCTTGCTGATGGAAATTGGCTCGGAGTAGGTGATAGGTGTTATGGTTTTAATCTCCCCTTGTGAAGTTATTAGGGTTACAATTCCCACTCCAGAATCCTGGGGAATCATTACCTTGATCTCTCGTTCGTTTACGACAATTATGTCAGTAACCTGCACAGTACCACCTGATATTCCGGGGAAGATCACTGTATTTACTTCACCCAGATTTTGGCCAATAAATCTTAATTCACCTCCCCGAAGTGCAGGTGAAGGACCAAATGAATGAAGAATAGGATTATTATTCACCTCTTCTTTCTCGCATGATGGCAATAAGACAACTCCTAGTAGTAGGATTAAAATGAGTCTAAACCATCTATATTTTTCTGTATTTATTGTTCTCATAAATTAAGGTTTTGTTATTCGTTTGGTACAACGCGTATGTTATCAATACATATATATGGAGTACATGGAGTACCGGTAATTCCACCATGATATACAAATATGGTTAGTCCTCCGTAGTTGCCTGCTGGTGCTGTCTCTAATGAGCCTCCTGCATGATCATACTTAAACTCCGAAAGTGGAATTGAAACAGTAACCCAACCATCAGTTTGATATGTTCCTGTACTTTCCCATGGTCTCCATAAAGCTCTAGGTGTTGTTCCGTCTGTAGTATATGCGTTGGTCTCAGTAGTAGACCAAGGAGTGAAAATTATTTGCATTGCAAGAGACGACCATGGTTGAGTGACATTTACTTCAAACTTTAAAGTTGAGTTTGCTGGATCTGAAGGAAATAGATCACCTTTAGGACGTCCATTCGCAGAACCCCACAAGTTAAAAGAAAACTCATCTTCTGCCCAGTCAACTGTAGGATCACCATCGAGAGTTCCGGTGAAGTATACATATTTGCCACTTATGCCTTCAGGATCAGTGTCTTTTAAATTGCCTGAACGCCATCCTCCATCTGCATTTAAATTATCCCAATCAAGAATCATTCCTCTATCGTCCCTGAATTGAAATTTGGAGCGGCCATTGCCATAAATTGAGTTTACATTAACATATCCTTTTTGAGATCCCTCGGGAATACGAAATGTAACTTTTGTTTTCTCTATACTAATAATTTCGGTAACTGGAATGTTACCTGCCATAGTGATCTCTAACGGAACATTTGGGTCGTCAATAAAATAATCACCATATAAAATAGCTATATCTCCATCGTGTGTATATTCATTTGATAAACTTGAAACTAATGGCCCTGGAACTTGAACCCCAAAATCGTATGTTATTGTATCATTGTTTTTGGTTATCATGTATATCTTATCAGTTACAACAGATGGAATTTCTCCGGGAACCGATACAAAAAGATGCTTATCAGTTATTAAACTCGTGTTCAAAATTGCTTTCTGATCATTAAACCACATTTCCATTATACTAGTAAGGTTTTTACCTACTAGCACAATACTATTATCCATGAAGGCTTTTACTAGAAGAGAATCTGAAGATGAAGGTTCAGGAACTCTAATATAGTGTACTTCGGGTATTCCGTCAGTCAGTTTAAAATCGTCGGGATATTCCTCACACGAATTTAAAACGAATAAAATGATAGGGATAAGTAAAGAGGTCAGCAACCATCCCTTTTTATATTTTATTATCTGTGTCATAATTCAAATTAGTTAAGATTAATATTCAATTGATGATAAGTCAAACTCAACCGGTTCCTCCAGTAAATTTGGGTTCATTGTCAAATCTGTATCCGGAAAAGGAAGCTGAAAGTGACTATCAGTTACATTAGGTGATGCAATTGCAGTGTCATAATATGTAACTTCGTTGTCTAAAACACTACTTTCATAAAGGGTCCTTAAACCTAAGTATTGATTTCTTCTTTGACCTTTAATTTCAGCAATTGCTTTTGCTGGTTCATAGTAATGCCAACGAACATAGTCATACCATCTATCACCTTCACAAGCAAGCTCAAGTCTTCTTTCTTTCCATATATCTTCCCAAGTAATCGATGATTTAGGTTCATAACCCTGAACCGAACGTCCTCTAACATCATTATAAGCTTTAACAGCTTTAGAATCAGAAGTTGAAGAACTATTCCCAAGTACTGCTTCTGCGTATATAAGATAAACGTCTGACAATCTTAGTAAATGAGTGCTCAAACTAGTTGCCATACGATTCATACTGTGTCCTATTCCAATAACATGATCATTATCATTACCAACAATATGTTTAACACTGTTGGTTCCAACAGCACTCTGATATTCCATGCTATTTACTGCAAATTCGGTATAATCTAAACCACCCTTGTCAACCCAAAAATAGTCGTAAACATCACCATACATCATCATTGTTGCTTTACGTCTTGCATCTACATTATTACGAGTTAAACTCAAAGCATTTTCTCCAAAAGCATCTTGAAGATCCACAGATGGACCATTATAACCGCCCCATGTTGCACCATATTCATCAATACCCTGGATTCCTAAGTCTGATTGCATCGAATTCTGAGAAGTCCATTGGTTTGATACAACCCAATGCCATGCCAGTAAGCTCTCTTCGCTATAGTTATTTTTTAATCTGAAAACATCTGAGTAGACTGGTAATAAATTTCTGCCACTTTCATCAATAACTTTTAATGAATATTCTGCAGCTTTATCAAGATCATCTTGGTTGCGACTGCCACTCATCCCATACCCTGCTTTTGTTAGATATACTTTTGATAGTAGTCCGTATGCAGTATAAAGATCGATTCTACCTGGATTATTTTTTTCTGGTAACCATTCAATAGCTTTTTCTAGTGTCATGATGATATAATCATATACATTAGGTATAGTTGCTTTGTATATGCTATTGTAATTGCCTTCAGATATTATTGCCGAGTTATTATGAATAATTGGCACTGCTCCAAATGTACGCACTAGATAAAAGTAAGTCATTGCTTTCCATACAAGAGCTTCTCCTTTCACAGTGTTTTTAGCATATTCACTAACATCTGGTCCAGATTTTGTGTCAATGTTTTCAATAATTCCATTACAATATGCATTTACCGACCATAATGATGCCGACATATTTACCAGATCTTCGTCGGTAGAGTTAATAGTAAAAGTCAAATAAGGAGAGCTTCCCCAGTAGTAATTGCCCGATAGTACCTCACCAACTTTAAAAAAACCTCTTTGAAAATCATACCAAGGCGAATTGTAAATTGGATTTACTGCCTGAAAGCACTGCTCATCTGTTTTGTAGAAGCTGTCCACCGTATAGTTATCCTCAGTGGGTCTATCTAGAAAGTCTTCACAACCTATCATCAAAATAAGTGTAACGATGATAGTAAAGCTTTTAGTATTTATATAATATTTTTTCATATTCTCAATGTATTTGAAGATTGATTAAAATGAGAGATTTAAGCCAAAAGTGTATACTTGCGGCGATGGATAGCGTCCGTTATCCAGACCGAAAACATACTGACTTGTTGTGCTTGCACCTATCTCAGGGTCATACCCACTGTAATTGGTAAAAGTATGTAGATTCTGAATATTTGCATAGATTCGTATATCTTCTATATTCCATCTTTTCACCAAAGTTGTTGGTAATGTATAACCAAATGTTATATTTCTAATTCTCAAGTATGAACCATCTTCAATATAACGATCACTGATACGATCATTATCATTTGGGTCATTTGTTATGGGTCGTGGTATATCAGCGTTAGGATTAGTTACCACAACATTAGTAATATCATCCATCCATTCATAAACTGTTACTCCATTTACTTCCGCGGGATAATTCTTATTTGGATTTATAGGTGCTAAATTAGCTCTGTTTGTAACCAGTTCCAACTGATTATCCCATGCACTCTTCATACTAGATAAATTAATAGCTGAATAGTTGAACAATTTATTCCCATAGCTACCGTTTAAGAAAACCGACAAATCAAAGTTTTTATATGAAAAAGAGTTTGTTATACCAAAGGTGAACTTTGGTAGTGGTGATCCAATATTTGTTCTGTCGTAAGTATCAATTACACCATCAGGTACGCCATCAGGACCACTTAGGTCTTCAAATTTAAGATCCCCTACCCAAGTTGTATTGTATCTATTAAAAACTCCATTTGATGGATATTTCTCGGGTTTCGGTGAATCTTGTAAATCTTCCAGATCCTTATAAACACCAGCTACCTTGTATCCATAAAAATTATATAATGGTTCACCAACATTGCTAATAGATACAACATCACTCCATTGTCCATAACCTTCGATATGTACAGCATCAGTACCGTCTAATGCTACTAACTCGTTCTTGTTAATTGTTATTTGGAATTTAGTGTCCCAAGAAAATATTCCTGTCAAATTTCTACTATTAACAGTAAATTCTAAACCTTTATTATTTATCGTGCCATAATTTCCGTAAGGTGCTGCTAGTGCAGATGATGCATTTCCTCTTGTTCCAATATATGATGGAAGCTGCAGTGGCAT
>DATGMV010000135.1:0-11153 GCA_035307185.1 Fermentimonas sp.
CGCGGTTATCCATTATGCGGCGTAAATAATCGATATTGGTTTTAACACCATTTATCTTATACTCATAAAGAACCCTTCGCATCCTTTCAAGTGCATATGTTCGGTTAGTTGCCCAAACAATGAGTTTGCTTATCATAGAGTCGTAGTAAATTGGAATTTCATATCCTGTATAAATATGGGTGTCAATACGAACTCCTAATCCTTTTGGGGTTTGAATTGAGTGAATGATACCTGGAGAGGGGGTGAAGTTGTTTTCGGTATCTTCGGCATAAATCCTGCATTCAATAGCATGACCCCTTTGATGCAGCTGATTCTGCTTGAAGCTTAACTTTCTGCCGTTGGCAATGTTAATTTGCTCCTTTACAATGTCAACACCAAGCACTTCTTCAGTTATTGGATGTTCAACCTGCAAACGGGTATTCATTTCAAGAAAGTAGAAATTCATATTGCTGTCTACAAGAAACTCAATTGTGCCTGCGCCAACATAATTAATTGATTTAGCTGCTTTAACAGCTATAGCACCCATAGCGAGCCTTGTTTTATTATCTATAAAAGGCGAGGGACTCTCTTCAATAATTTTCTGATGACGTCTTTGTACAGAACATTCGCGATCAAAAAGATGAACTACATTTCCGTGCGAGTCGCCAAGAAACTGTATCTCAACGTGGTGAGGTGATTCTATATATTTTTCAATATAAACCGAATCATTGCCAAAAGAAGCCATTGCTTCAGACTTAGCCGAATCATAAGCTTCCTGCAAGTGTTTCTCTTTATAAACAAGTCGCATCCCCTTGCCACCACCACCGGCTGTAGCTTTAATAATAACGGGGAATCCTATTTTACGACAAACACGAAACAGATCTTTTGATTTCAGATCTTCTGATGTTCCCGGTACAACAGGCACTTTGGCCTCTAACATTTTCTTGCGTGCCGATATCTTATCGCCCATAGCATCAATACTTTCTGCACTGGGTCCAATAAAAATAATACCTTCTTCCTTGCAGCGACGTGCAAAGTTGGCATTCTCACTCAAAAAACCATATCCGGGATGTATCGCGTCAGCATTAAACTGCTTAGCCGCATCAATAATTTTTTCTATGTTAAGGTAGCTATCGTTTGCAGATGCTAATCCTATCTTTACAGCTTCATCGGCATAAGAAACGTGTCTTGATGTTCTGTCTACTTCAGAATAGATGGCAACCGTTTGAATTCCCATCTCTTTACATGTACGCATGACACGTACAGCAATTTCGCCACGGTTTGCGATTAATATTTTTTGTATCATTTATCTACTATATTCCTTATAGATTATTTCCTTGGAATATAGTATCAACAAATATCATTAATAATTGTTTGCCCAGCTACGATGTATAACGCTACCTTGTTCTTCATGGTTTTCTATGTATAGGTGGCTCTCAATTTCCTGTTGCATCTCTTCTACATGAGATATAATACCAACTATTCTGTTTTCTTTTCTAAGTGACTTAAGGGAGTCAAACACAATGTTGAGCGATTCTTTATCGAGTGAACCGAAACCTTCATCAAGGAAGAAAAAGTTCTGATTTGACTCGGTAATCTTTTGTATGTTATCGGCAAGCGCAAGTGCAAGCGATAACGATGCCTGAAAAGTTTGTCCGCCGGATAATGTTTTTATACTTCTAACTTTTCCTCCATTCATAAAATCACGAACCCTGAAGTTGTTATCTTCAGTTATTTCGAGACTAAGTTTTTGTCTTGTTAACTGAAAGAAACGATCGTTTGCAGCGTTGCATAGGTTTTGAAGATATACAGAAGAGATATAATTAACGAATCTGCTGCCAATAAATAGAGATTTCATTGTTTTTAGATTTTCGGCTCTAAGCTCTAAAGCCTCCATCTTTTTTTGTAGAGCTTTCTGAGATTCAATATTATTCTCTAAGCTTTTAAGTAGTTCTGCAATTCTACCGTGATCTTTGTTCTTTAATTCAATTTGATCTTTTAATTCTCCAATTTCCTTTATAACATTTTTGTGAACATCACTATCATATACATTATCTCCAATCTCTTTGACATATCGATCTATTGAAGATTTACATTCAACTACACTGTCTCTGTATAACTGTATACGCTTCTTTTCTGACTTGATATCTATAGATTTAGAAAGAATATCTTCAACCATTTCAATGCTTGAATAATTTGAGTTTTGTAGCTTTGCATTTAGTTGCTCTTCCAGCTTATTAATCGAATTCTGCTCTTTCTCAAGTTCAAGAATATTTGCATCGAGTCGACCCTTTAAAATGTTTCTTTCTTTATTTAGATCCTGCAGATTTGTATTTAATTTTGTGTAATCGGTAGCTAAACGTTCGTACTCTTTTAATAATATACCCTTCTCTTCTTCAATGAGCTGACTTTCAGTATTTATGTAGTTGTCTAAATTTATTAACTGAAGATTTTTTACTAATGTATTATATTCTGTTTGGTGTATGGTAAGAGAATTCTTAATTTTATCTAACTTCTCTTTAGCACTAACAAGTCGTTGCTCTTCCTTCTTTAACTCATCATTCTTTTTTTGAAGTTCCGATTCACTAAATTTTATCTTTTCCTGTATTTCTTCCAATTGAGAGAAAGCATGGTTCAGCTCTTCCTCAGTTTTATACTTGTTCCAAATAAATAATCTTTGATGATCAGAAAGCTGTATATCTAAACTATTCTTTGTCATTTGGAAATCGGTATAATTTTTTATTGTATCTGTATAGCTAACCTCAATAATGCTCAATTGCTTGCTAAGTGACGATAGATGTTCAATTTGCTTTTCCAAACTTAGTTTATCATCTTTGATTTTATTGTACAACTCTTTAATATTATGACTTTTAAAGAGTTCTGGATGATGGAGTGAACCGCATAGAGGGCAGGGGGCGTTATCCTTCAAATCTTCGGCAAAAGCTTCTAATTTCAACTTTACCAAAATGTGACTTTCCTGTTCATATAATTCGTTTAGTTTTGTCTTTATTGTTGAGATTGCTTCCTCCAGATGCTGGTAGCAATCATTGAAGCTTAGTGTTGAAATGTCTAAATCTTTGAATATTGGATCTGCAATTATTTCTTCTTTTGCAGTATTTAAATCCTTCTCCCTTTTGCTATATTTCTCAATTTCAGTATATGTTTTACTGATCTGACTAACCAGATTATTTTTTTCATTGAACCACGACTTGATATTGGTGAGCAATGTGAAGTTGGGAATTTCTTCTTTTAGTTTGCTAATTGTTGCTTCAATTTTTTCTCTATCACTTTTTAATTTCTCAACATAGTTAGCTGCATCAACACAGAATTTATTACCTATCTCTAAACTCGATTGTTCTTTGTTTATATGAGTTTGAACTTCTTTTATCTTCAACAGATTATTAAGCTCCTCTGCTTTCTGTTTTAATTTTTCTCGATTCTCAAATAGTGGACTAATTTCTCCGAGTGCTTTTTTTATCTCTGCAATTTTATCATTATCCTTCTGTAAGTTCTCTTTATCAGAATTAATTTGATTGGTGCGAACTGTAACTTTACCCTTGTTCTCTTTTAAATAATCGATAAGGTGCTTGAAATTTATAACACATTGCTCATACATTGCAATGTTTTTTTCCAGTTCTTCAAACTCCAATTCTTTCAGTAATAAATAATCAAGTTCTTTTTGAACAGTTCCTTTTTTCTGAATTAGATTCTTAATATTTCTAAAATGCTCTTCATCTTTCTGCTTCTTCTCAAGCTCAATATTCAGGTTTTTAATGATGCTCTCTAAGTCAAGAAGTTGTTTATTATATGTCTCAATATTTTCAAAATCGAGTGTTCCAAGTTGTTGTAACTGACCTGTTATATTTTCTTTCTGAATATTGTTTTTGCTTTCTAACGATGCTACTTTATAATATAACTCAAACTTATCTAAGTTAAACAGCTCTTTCATCATGCGGGTGCGATCTGCATCCCCAAGTTGCAGGAAATCCTGAAACTGTCCCTGGGGAATAATTATTGTACGCTTGAAATTCTCATAACTAAGTCCGACAGCCTCTTCCAAACGCTCATTTTCAATTGGAATCCAATCATCTCCCTCTTTTTTGTATGCTTTGCGTACTAAAGCTTTTACATCGTCAAAACGTTTACTGTTGCGCCTGCCTGTTACAATGGATCTATATGAGTTTTGCTCCTTACCTGCTTCAAATATTAAATCAATAAGCAACTCATCAGACTTAAGGTTCATCATGTTGTAATGGCGATTGTCTCCCGACTGGTTAAGTTTATCGGTTTTGCCATAAATTGCATAAATAATTGCTTCGAGAATTGATGACTTGCCGCTGCCAACCGGACCGAATATTCCAAAAAGTCCAGCACTTGTTAGCTTTGTAAAATCTATAATCTGTTCTTTCTGATATGAATAAAGCCCCTTAATTTTAAGTTCAATTGGTATCATTAGTTGGCCTCCTCTCCTAAAATTTCTCTAAATAAATTTATGATATCCTCATTTGGTACCTGATCCTTTTCGTGAATGAAATATTCGGTAAAAAGTTCTTCCATACTTTTGTTAAGGTCGATTTGCGATCTGTTTTTGCCTGTAAGAATCTCGGTATTTACCACTTCAGGTATAATTGTTACAATTCCATCATGAGAGTTAGTCAGTATTCTTCTTTCCTTTGCTGAGATGAAAGTATCAGTAACAAGAGTTAGCTCTACTAAGGCATCTTTATTCTCAGAAAGCCATTGCAATGCTTCATCAACACCTTTAACCCGTTTCCTTAACAAGGGTCGGGGAGTAGTTAACTCTACTTCTCTTACAATTGATTTTTCGCCAGGTTCTGTTTCTATAATTAAAACAAATTTCTTCTGATCAGCCTCTGCAAAACTATATGACAATGGGCTGCCACTATAGTAAATAGGAGAATGTGAATCATCAACTTTTTGCTTTCTGTGCAAATGTCCAAGTGATGTATATTGAACCTGCAATGGTATATTTTGTGTGTAAATAGCTTGTGCACCACCCACATGAAGGATTGGTTTTTCATCTTCGGGCTCTTCCGGTAAAGGATCGCCTTTTTTTACCATGAACAGATGAGAAAGTAGTATATTAACTCCTTTTTCATCACAATACTTATTAGCTAACTTATCCCAGTGACCTTGTAGTACATTGCGAAGCTCCTCATCCTCCTCCTCTACGCCTAAAAAAGATTTTAATCGAAACTCATTTGCATATGGTGTGAGAAGAACCCTTATCGGGTAATTTTTATTTGGCAACTTTAACTCAACAAAACCCTCTTCACTACCAATAACTTTTAGTCCCGACTCAAGTTCAAATAACGGGACTACTGAGTTAGGGTAACCCGCAAAAATAATTCCGCACTCACGTGCAAGCGGATCGGGTGCTTCTATGCGATCGGGAGAGTCGTGATTGCCTGCTATAGCAATAACCGGTCGTCTTCCGTCTGAAGAAAGAACTTTTAGAGTTTTGTAAAATAAATCAATTGCCTCAGTTGGAGGATTAAAAGTGTCAAATAGATCTCCTGCAACAACTACTATATCAGGATTCTCTTTTCTGGCAATATCACATATCTCATTTAAGACTTGGCGTTGCTCTTCAAGACGTGAGAAATCTTCAAGACGTTTTCCTAAATGCCAGTCGCCCGTATGAAGAATCTTACATTTATCACTCAAAACGTATCGATTTAGAAGGAGTTATTTTTGCTACAAGATAAGACGGACCAATCATCATAAGTATAGAAACAATTAATGTTCCTATATTTAGAAGTAAAATAAACATTGGGTTAAAATCAACCGGAACTGCCGAAAGGTAGTATGTGGCAGGATCAAGCTTAAGTAGTTCGTATCTGTTTTGAACAAAACAAAACAATAGTGCAATAATATTACCCCATATCATACCTCTTCCAATTAGAAAAGTTGAGAGGTATAGGAAAACCTTTCTTATACTAATATCGCTTGCCCCCATCGACTTAAGCATACCAATCATGTTAGTCCTTTCTAAAATAATAATAAGTAGTCCTGATATCATAGTAAATCCCGATACAATTAACATTAAAGTTATTATAACCCAAACATTCATATCGAGAAGGTTTAACCAATTGAAGATCATGGGATTGATATCTTTTATTGAACGGGTATAAAGGGCATTTCCAAACCTGTCTTTGTAAGAAGACATCTCAAAAAACATATCTTGCGAAGTTTTATCGAGCTTGTCATAATCTTTAACAAGCACTTCAATGCCGCTAACCATATCTTCATCCCAGTCGTTCAGAGTACTAAGTATATCTTTTGATGTTATAACAAAAAGTTTATCCCAATCTTCAAAATTAGTTTCGTATATACCTACAACATCAAATCTACGAGCACGAACGGGCTCTTGAACAAAGTAGATAGTTAATCTGTCATTTATTTTCAAATGGAGCTTATCTGCAATACTCTTAGATATAATTACTTGGTTATTTGTGACCGTATCGCTATTATTTAAAATATTCCCTTCAAGCATATTAGTTCTAAAGAAGTCCCAGTTATAACTTTTTGAAACTCCTTTAAGTACTATACCCATAAAATCGTCATCAGTTTTAATGATGCCCGGTTTAGTTATGAATTCCTGAAAATGGCTTATTGAGGGATTAGCGTTAAGTATTTCCCTTAGTGAGTCTGATATTGAAATAGGTGAGTGCTCATATGAGTTATTGGCTTCAAACGCTGTAATTTGAATATGAGACCCGAAACCAATAACTTTACCTCTTACCTCATTTTTAAAACCTACAATAATGCAAACTGCTACAATCATAACAGCAAGACCAAGAGCAATTCCTGTTACAGCTATTTTAATGGCAGGAGAAGAAACTTTTTTATTATTCTTTTTCTCTCCTTTGTATATTCTTCTTGCTATGAATAGTTCTGCATTCATGGTTTAAAAATAGGCAATTAATCTGTGATATTTTTATAAGCTTCAAGAGCTTTTTCAAGCACAGTTATTGCTTTGTCTAAATCTATTTTGTTGAGTACATAGGCAATACGAACCTCGTTTTTTCCTAAACCCGGGGTTACATAAAAACCTGATGCGGGTGCCATAAATATTGTTTGACCTTCATAGCGGAAATCCGATAAACACCAAGTGCAGAACTTGTCTGCATCTTCAATTGGCAGTTTAGCCAAAGTGTAAAATGCACCTTGAGGCATTGGTGAATAAACTCCGGGTATCTTATTTAATCTCTCAATTAAATAATCGCGCCTGCTTTTATACTCATCAAAGCTTCGTTGCATATATTCACCATTTCCGTTGAGTGATGCGTTAGCTGCAATTTGACCTATAAGTGGCGGGCTAAGTCTTGCTTGACAAAACTTCATTACTGTGTCGTGTACCTTCTTGTTTTTTGTTATCAATGCACCAATTCTAATACCGCACTCGCTATATCTTTTCGATACAGAGTCTATAAGAACAACATTTTCTTCAACTCCCTGAAGATGACATGCCGAAATATAAGGTGTATCATTATAAATAAATTCCCTGTATACTTCATCGGAGAAAAGGTAGAGATTGTATTTTAAAACCAACAAGCGAATCTGTTCCATCTCTTCGGGAGTATAAACATAACCTGTTGGGTTATTAGGATTACATATAAGAATTCCTTTTGTACGTTCATTAATAAGTTCTTCAAACTTATTAATTGGAGGTAGAGCAAAATTTGATTCAATATCTGAAGGAATGGTTTTAATAATTGCACCTGCCGAAATTGCAAATGCCATATAGTTCGCATATGCGGGTTCAGGTACAATAATTTCATCACCCGGATTCAGACATGCCATAAATGCATATAATACAGCTTCCGATCCTCCGGCTGTTACTATAATCTCTTCCGGAGTGAGTTGTATATTGAATCTTTTGTAGTAATCGACTAAATTTTCTCTATAGAACCTGTAGCCGTCGCTTGGACTATACTCAAGCGTTGTGCGATCTATTGATCTTATAGCATCAAGTGCCTCCTTTGGAGTTGGCATGTCGGGTTGTCCTATATTAAGGTGATAAACTTTCACACCTTCTGCTTTTGCAGCATCTGAAAGCGGTGCTAATTTTCTGATTGGTGAAGCCGGCATTTGAATGCCGCGTTGAGAAATATCAAGCATAGTTGATTTATAAATTGCTTAATTACTAAAATTTTAATGCAAGAGGCAAAGTTAGTAAAAAGTGTGGAAAAGTACTCTTATTAACACAAATTGAGTCTGTACCCATTTTTCTTAATTGTATTATACTTACTTTTGTCATTCAAAATTTAATGATAACTGAATAAAAAATTTAAAAATTCATGACAAATAAAAGTAAAGTGCTTGTAATAGCTATGTTATTAATTGGTTTGACATCATGTTTTAAACAACACAGCACTGATGATACTTATCGTAAAGGTTGGACACTTGCTTGGGAAGACAGTTTTGATAACGGACTTGATGAGTCGGCATGGAAAAAAACTCCACGTGGTAATCTGTTTATGAACAAATACATGAGTGATAGCACTGTATTATATGGATCGGCAGATGGTAATTTGATACTAAAAGGCATTGCTAATCCTGCAGGAGATGAAAAACTCCCGGTTCTTACCGGAGGAATAACAAGAGATGCTATAAAAGCTAATGAAGTAAAAAGAATTGAAGCTCGGGTTCGTATTAATGCCACTCCGGGTGCAACTCCATATATTACACTTTTACCTACATCAAGTAAAGATAATATATACATTGATATTATTGAACAGTATGGTACTGACGATTTTGTTTATCAGTCAGTAACATCGGAATACACCACCACCCATCGTATGCCAGATAATCCTCCTTCAAGTGCATTGATTGGTGTGGACCCAACGAAATATCATATTTATGGTGTTGAAAAATATGCAGATAGTGTGGTTTTCTTTGTAGATGGTACCCGTACTAAAAAATATCCGCGTATTCCAACTGAAATACCTGGTCAGTTCCCTTTCGATGACAATGATCTTGATATTTTTATTGGAGTTCGACTAAATCAGGATACTGATACTGCTCTGCTACCTGCAGAGATGTTTATAGATTGGGTACGTTATTACGAGCCCGAACAACCTGAAGCTACTAAAAAATAGTTACATTTTTTAATTGTACATTATTTCTTACGCCTCAAAGCATTTATAACGGAATTGTATGTGCTTTGAGGCGTTCCTCTGCCATTTTCTCATACTTAGTACCTATACGTCCGTAATTAGCATATGGATAAATACTAATACCACCACGTGGTGTGAAAATTCCTGTAACTTCTATATATTTAGGATCCATAAGTTTAATTAAGTCCTTCATTATAATATTTATGCAATCTTCGTGAAATGCACCATGATTCCTGAAGCTAAAAAGATATAATTTAAGACTTTTACTCTCTACCATTTTTACATCTGGCAGATAATTAATTCGTATAGTTGCGAAATCGGGTTGTCCTGTTATTGGACATAAACTAGTAAACTCGGGGCAGTCGAATATAACCCAGTAATCATTTGTTTGATGCTTGTTTTCGAATGCTTCAAGCATTTCGGGTGCATAGTCTTGTTTATATTCAGTTTTGCTGCCTAAATGGCTTAATCCTTCTATTTCCATAATTAATTGGGTTTACTGTTTTAATAATTCATTCATAAATTATTGGCTAAATAATTTATCTTAAATCTATAATTTATCATCTTATCTCACCGAAATATATTCTTCCAACCCTTTGTTCCTGATAATACAAGCCGGGCAATCTCCACAACCTTCAGCTATAATGCCGTTGTAACAGGTAAGTGTTTCATTTTTAACTAAATCGAAGACATCAAGCTCATCTGCAAGTTGCCAAACATCTTTTTTTGTGCGCCACATTAACGGAGTGTGAATAAGAAACTGTTTGTCCATTGCTAAGTTGAGTGTTGCATTAGCCGACTTAATAAAGGTGTCTCTACAGTCGGGGTAACCACTATAATCAGCTTCAGAAACTCCTGTAACTATATGACGAATATCTTTAGCGTAAGCAATTGTTGCTGCAAAAGTAAGAAATAACAGATTCCTTCCCGGTACAAAAGTGTTTGGATAAGAGTTGTTTGGAACCTCTCTATCCATAATTAGCTCTTTGTTTGTTAAAGAGTTTGGTGCAAGTTTTGAAATTACTGATGTATCGAGTGTGCTAAACTCCACATTGGCCATCTCTGCCAGCCGCTTTGCATTTTCAATCTCTTGTATATGGCGTTGTCCATAGGAAAAGCACAGGGCGTGAACATTCCT
Source organism: Fermentimonas sp. (assembly GCA_035307185.1). GTDB lineage: Bacteria > Bacteroidota > Bacteroidia > Bacteroidales > Dysgonomonadaceae > Proteiniphilum. Next base: position 10,261 of record DATGMV010000135.1, read on the forward strand.
AAACTCTCGTTTTGCCCAAAAAAGGCATGTAGTTGAGTCCTGTCCTCCAGAAAAAAGAACTATTGCATCTTGATGCTTATAATCATTCATAACATATTAATATTTATCTTTTCCATTACAAAAGTAGCAATTTTATTAAAGACATATAGTTTTAACAAAACTACGTGAACATGTTATTTTACTACTTGTTATAGTGTTAAAGCTGTAATTTTGAGCTTGAACAAAATAAGCCGTCCAAATTTCACAATCCGAACGGCTCCACAATTAAGGTGTCATATAAAAATGACAGTACGCAAAATTAAACATTATTTGATTATTAACTAATCAAATAATAGCTATTATTCCTGTATAAAAGTAAAATGAAGTTAATGCCTTGATGTAAAAATATTTATTGTACTATGGATGATAATATGATTAAACGAAACCTTGCGAGCAATTTCAAGGAAAATAGTATGGCAAAAGCTATTTTAGTAAGGTGGAAATGGAATGATAATAGAATGGGCAGAAAGTTTCTTGGCTTGCGTTATGGTGGAAGAGCTGAAACACAATATGATTTAAATGTCAGATACAGAGTTGGTTCAAGCGAGAAAGTTACTTTATTGCTACATGCTGATCAATTAGCAAATCTAAGCCATGAAGAAAAAATAGAAAAGATTATTAGGCTTCTGGATGATCATGTTTGGAAGTGGGACACTTCCAGTAATGTTGACTTCCAGTCTGTTGTTGCAAGATTTCTCAAGAATTAATTATTAAACCCTTTCAATCTTAACAAATTGGTAACAATTTATTGGCTACTTTGTAATCAACAAATTGTATTTTTGTACTTTATCTTTAGTACAAGAATATTTTAGGTTTATATTAATGAGGATTTTATATCTTTTTTTACTTGCTCC
>DATGMV010000136.1:0-11926 GCA_035307185.1 Fermentimonas sp.
GACCTTTTTCGTTAATTGAGAAATATCCATTTCCCCATCCGTTGATGTTGTAAAGTTCTTCTGAATCTTCAATTCGCCATTTTCTCATTCTGAAAACTGTTTATAATGAATAAAACCTAAATATTAAAGGTACAAAATTAATCAATAATTCTGTGGAAAAACTGTTTTCATACCTCTTAACTATAAATTGAATTTTCGGTTTCAAAATTTACCTGATTATACATATTTAACAATAACTGTGCAGCTTTTAGTATAACTATACCATCTTATATATGTTATGAATTTAATTTCAACACTAAAAACCTATTTGTTATGATTTTAAGAACCAAAATTATGATATCATTTTTAATTATAGTTGCCGCAATTTTAATGTCTGCATCTTGCGACAGTAGGCACGATGAGGTAACCATAGATGACCGTGCAGAACCAATTAAAATTGATTTGCGCTCAACTGAAAAACAAATGGTTAAGTCTGATCAGGAGTTTGCATTCAACTTCTTTTCTAAAGTTTTTGCAGAAGAGGCTAACGACGAAGATAACAGTTTTATGGTTTCTCCACTTAGCCTTAGTATGGCTCTTGCAATGACTCTTAATGGAGCAGAAGGAGACACTAAAGTTGCGATGCAAGAGACACTCAATCTTGATGGTTTCTCAGAACATGATATAAATGGCTATTATAAGAAGCTAAGATATGCTTTGCTTGCAACTGATCCTTCTACAAAACTTTCAATTGCAAATTCCATATGGACTAATAAAAATATTCCCGTAAATAAGGATTTTCTAAAAGTAAATGTTGAATTCTTTAACTCGAAAGTTGCTTCAGTTAATTTTAGTGATGAAAGGGCTGCTGTAGAAATTAATAAATGGGCCTCTGATAATACAAATGGTTTGATAGAAAAGGTGATAGATAAAACCAAAGCTGATGATCTTATGTATCTTCTTAATGCTATATATTTTAAAGGTGTGTGGGTGTCTGAATTTAAAAAAAGCAATACATTGAAAAAAACTTTTACACTTGAAAATGGTTCACTTGTTGATGTAGATATGATGAACCAAACAGCAGAATTTAATTATAATTCAAACGATGATTTACAAATAGTTCAGCTTCCCTACGGTAATGAGGCATTTAGTATGATGGTGTTATTACCTAAAGACAATAAAAAGTTACACGATGTAGTAGAAGCAATAAAAGAACCCAATTATTGGAGTTCTTTGATCGCTGGATCAAGAAAATATGAAGTTGTGTTATCACTGCCAAAGTTTAAGACAACCTATAGCAAAAAGCTCAATAATGTTTTAATGGATATGGGGATGGGGGTAGCATTTTCTGACAATGCGGACTTCAGTGGTTTATCTGAAGTGTCTTCAAAAATCGACTTTGTAAATCAAAATACTTACATAAGTACCGATGAGGTTGGAACAGAGGCTGCAGCAGTAACTACCATAGGTATGGTTGTTACATCAATGCCTATTGAGCCGGAAAGGGTGATTTTTAATGCTAATAAGCCATTTTTATATGTCATTCAAGAAAACTATACAGGATCGATTTTGTTTATGGGAGCCGTAAAAGATACTAATTAAATCACAGATTATTAAAAAATATTATCCTAAACTATAAATCACTCAAGGGTTTATCTCTTCTGGGTGATTTTTTTATTCACTTTTATAGATTTTTTTCTTTATATAGTTGCATATTTTTATTTGATTAAGAATCAGTGCAGTTGCGCTAAATGGATAACTTTAGATCAGCCTTCAAATTGTTAGTGTCAGATAATCAAGCTTATAGATTTTATTTTAGAAAACTTTACGTTATTGTTGATAATTAAAGTTAGAAATATTTTGCATTCTTGGTAAGTTTCTGTAAAATTGCAAAACGAAAAATTTCAGGGAAAATCAAAACGAAAAATTAATATATCAACAATTCCGTTTTATTAAACTAATTAGCTGATGAAAAAAAAGACATACGCTTTCGACGAGGCAATCAAAGCATCGTTGGAGTATTTTAAAGGAGATGAGCTCGCTGCCAAAGTTTGGGTAAGTAAATATGCTCTAAAGGATAGTCAGGGAAATATTTACGAGAAAACTCCTGAGGATATGCACTGGCGACTGGCAAAAGAAGTTGCCAGAATAGAAAAGAAATACGCCAATCCGCTAAGCGAACAAGAGCTTTTCGATCTATTTGATCGATTCAAATATATAATACCACAAGGTAGCCCAATGACAGGTATTGGTAATGACTATCAAGTTGCTTCATTATCTAACTGTTTTGTGATTGGAATGGAGGGTGATGCCGATTCTTATGGGGCTATAATTAGAGTTGATGAGGAGCAGGTGCAACTAATGAAGCGTAGAGGAGGTGTTGGGCACGACCTTTCACATATACGTCCAAAAGGGTCGCCGGTGAAAAACTCTGCACTTACATCTACAGGGCTTGTGCCATTTATGGAGCGTTACTCTAATTCTACTCGCGAAGTAGCACAGGATGGTCGCCGTGGTGCTCTTATGTTAAGTGTGTCTATAAATCATCCGGATTCAGAGGATTTTATAGATGCAAAGATGGAGCAGGGAAAGGTTACAGGTGCTAATATTTCTGTTAGAATCGATGACGATTTTATGAAAGCTGTTGCGTCAGGAAGCGATTATGTGCAGAAGTTCCCAATAAATTCAGATGTGTCTAAGTATCAAAAAACCATCGACGCACAAGTATTATGGAAAAAGATTGTACATAATGCTTGGAAATCTGCAGAGCCGGGGGTTTTATTCTGGGATACAATAATTAATGAGTCGGTTCCCGACTGTTATGCCGATCTTGGCTTTAAAACAATTTCAACTAACCCGTGCGGAGAAATACCTCTATGTACATACGATAGTTGTAGGTTGCTCGCAGTTAATCTTTATTCTTATGTTGTAAACCCATTTAAAGAGGATGCTTATTTCGATTTCGAATTATTCGCAAAGCATGTGCAACTTGCGCAAAGAATAATGGACGATATTGTAGATTTGGAATCAGAGAAAATTGATAAGATTCTAGAGAAGATTGAGTCAGATCCGGAGTCAGAGGAAGTGAAATTTACTGAGAGAAATCTATGGAAAAAGATACAGCGAAAGACTATGTTGGGAAGGCGAACCGGGGTAGGTATTACTGCCGAAGGTGATATGCTTGCCGCTTTAGGTATTCGTTATGGTTCGAATGAAGGTAATGATTTTTCTGAAAAAGTGCATCGTGAAGTTGCTCTCAATGCATATAGGTCTTCTGTTAAGATGGCTGAGGAGCGAGGTGCTTTTGAATTATTTGATGCTGATCGTGAAAAAAACAATCCCTTTATAAATAGATTGAAAGAGGTTGATCCTCAGATGTATGAGGATATGGTTAAATATGGTAGAAGAAATATTGCATGTCTAACAATTGCACCTACAGGTACCACCAGCCTTATGTCACAAACAACTTCAGGTATCGAACCGGTATTTCTTCCAGTTTACACCCGAAGACGTAAAGTAAACCCTAACGACAGAGATGTAAAAGTGGATTTTGTTGATGAGAATGGCGATTCGTGGGAAGAGTATACTGTGTTTCATCATAAGTTTGTTACTTGGATGGAGGCAAATGGTTATTCAACAACAAAAAAATATAGTAATGACGAAATAGATGAGCTTGTTTCAAAATCTCCATATTATAAAGCTACATCAAATGATGTGGACTGGCTGCAAAAAGTGAGAATGCAAGGTCGTGTTCAGAAATGGGTTGATCATTCTATTAGTGTTACAATAAATCTTCCTAATGACGTTACCGAAGATTTAGTGGGTGAGCTTTATATGGAAGCTTGGAAAAGTGGCTGCAAGGGTTGTACAGTTTATCGAGACGGTTCTCGTGCCGGTGTTCTTATTTCAAATGGCGAAAGTGCAGAGAAAAAAGGGAAGAGTGCCGATGGTGATTGTTTCGAGCTTCCACAGGTTGTAACTTCTCGACCAATTGAGCTTGATGCCGATGTGATTAAATTTCAGAACAATAAGGAGAAGTGGATTGCATTTATTGGATTACTCAATGGAAGACCATATGAAATCTTTACCGGTATTAATGATGAGGACGATGGTATAATGATACCTAAGAGCGTTAATTCAGGTAAGATTATTAAAGCTTATGATAATGATGGTAGAAAGCACTACGACTTCCAATTTCAAAACCGTCGTGGCTACAAGGTAACAATTGAAGGCTTAGATGGTAAGTTTAATCCGGAATTCTGGAACTATGCTAAGCTAATTTCAGGTGTACTTCGTTATGGAATGCCAATCGATCAAGTAATCAAACTGGTGTCGGGTCTTGAACTCGATAGTGAAACAATCAATACGTGGAAGAATGGTGTTGAGAGGGCATTGAAAAAATATCTTCCAAACGAAACAGAGGCAAAGGGACAAAAATGTCCTGTGTGTGGACATGAAACTCTTGTTTATGAGGAGGGGTGTTTAAAGTGTCGTAATTGCGGTGCATCAAAATGTTAAGTAGGTCCTAACTTTATATATTACAGCGGTGTTTATTCAAATAATCATCGCTGTTTTTTTTGTTTCAGATACATGTTTTTTTGTATTTAAGGGTCTATTATTGTATTTTTGATTAAATAATACATATACAATTGGAAGATCTATATAAAACAATAACAAAGTCTGCTGAAGGATATATAAATGAGAAAAAGAGTAAATTCCTTTCCTTTATATTTCCGGTTTGTAGTGTAGATGACACAAAAGAAATAATTGAAGAGTATCGTAAAAAATATTACGATGCCAGACATGTTTGCTGGGCATATATGATTGGATGGAAGCGGGAAGAGTTTAGGTTTAACGACGATGGCGAACCTTCTGGTACTGCAGGAAAGCCAATACTTGGACAAATAAATTCATTTGAATTAACCGATGTTTTAATAATTGTAATTCGCTATTTTGGAGGAACTCTTTTAGGTACAGGAGGGTTAATCAGAGCCTATAAGGAAGCAGCAGCTGATGCAATAGCCAATGCAGAGATTATAGAGAAAACAGTTGATGACACATTAGATATTCATTTTGATTATACCATTCTAAACGATGTTATGCGTGTCCTCAAACAGTTCGATTCGGTTAAATGGACTCAGGATTTCAAAGAGTCATGTCGAATGCAACTTGTAATCCGTCGGTCACAAACATCACATCTTATTGATATGTTATCCTCAATTTATGGAGTTGAGTTAGAAGAAAAATCTTAATAAAATCATAGTAATTCATTAGCTTCTCACACAGATTATACTGATAATTAGCATTTTTAATCATATAAAAATAGCTTAATAATCAAGGAAATTCTGAAAAAATTGTAGTTCCTTATACAAAATTACTACTTTTGCACCCAAAATAGGGGAGCTGCCCACATATATAAAGTTGTAAATTTGTCTGAATGGAAAAGAACCTGGTAATCGTCGAGTCGCCTGCTAAAGCTAAAACAATTGAAAAATTTCTTGGTAAGGATTTTCAAGTAATGTCGAGTTACGGTCATATTAGAGATCTTAAAAAAAAGGATTTTAGTATTGATATAGAAAATGGATTTGAGCCAATTTATGAAGTCCCTACCGATAAAAAGAAAGTTGTATCAGAGCTAAAGACAGCTGCTAAAAAAGCAGATGTGGTTTGGATTGCATCTGATGAGGACCGTGAAGGAGAAGCGATTGCCTGGCATTTATTTGAAGCATTAGATCTTAAGGCCGAGAATACAAAAAGAATTGTATTTCATGAAATTACAAAAAATGCTATCCTGGAGGCTGTAAAAAAGCCAAGGAGTATAGATCAGAATTTGGTAGATGCTCAACAAGCGCGTCGAGTACTCGACCGTATAGTGGGATTTGAACTGTCGCCAGTATTATGGAGAAAAATAAAACCGGCTTTATCTGCAGGTAGAGTGCAGTCGGTTGCAGTTCGTTTAATTGTTGAACGTGAGCGTGACATACAAAACTTTAAATCAGAAGCATCGTACCGCATTATTGCAATTTTCACAAAAGAGGAAAATGGTCAGGTTTACGAAATAAAAGCAGAATACAATAAGCGTCTAAAAACAAAAGAGGAGGCTCTGTCATTACTTGAGAGTCTGAAGACTTCCGAATTCGAAATAGAAAATGTTACAACTCGTCCGGGAAAGAAAACACCGGCAGCACCTTTTACAACATCTACATTACAGCAAGAAGCTTCCCGCAAGTTAGGCTTCTCAGTAGGGCAAACAATGATGGTTGCTCAACGCTTGTATGAATCTGGAAAAATAACTTACATGCGTACCGACTCTGTAAATTTGTCGGGACTGGCAATTGGTACAGCTAAAACTGAAATTGTAGAGCAGTATGGTGAAAAATATCATAAAGTTCGTCAGTATGCCACCAAATCAAAAGGTGCTCAGGAGGCTCACGAAGCTATACGTCCCACTTTTTTAAGTGAACATGAAGTTCAAGGTACAGCTCAAGAGAAAAAGCTTTATGATCTGATCTGGAAGAGAACAATTGCTTCGCAAATGGCAGATGCGGAGCTTGAGCGTACTACTGCAAACATTTCAATATCAGGTTCAGAAGGTAAATTCGTTGCAAATGGAGAAGTTATCAAATTTGATGGTTTTCTAAGAGTTTATCTTGAGGGTACTGATGATGAGAATGGTGAGAAAGAAGAGGGTTTATTACCTCCTATGAAGCAAGGTGAAAAGCTTGATATGCAAGAAACAACAGCAACAGAACGCTTTAGTCAGAGACCTGCACGCTATTCAGAGGCTTCACTCGTTCGTAAGATGGAAGAGTTGGGTATCGGTCGTCCTTCCACTTATGCGCCAACAATTTCAACAATTATTAACCGAGAGTATGTCGAAAAGAGTAATATTGAAGGTGAAGAGAGGAAATATAATGTATTAACACTCAAAAAAGGAGCAATTAAAGACACCGAAAAAAAAGAAATAACAGGTGCCGATAAAAATAAACTTATCCCCACCGATATTGGAATTGTAGTAAATGATTTTCTTGTAGAGTATTTCCCTACAGTTATAAATTATAATTTCACTGCAAAGGTAGAAGAGAACTTTGATAAAATTGCTGAAGGCAAAGCCAAGTGGAAAGACTCAATCGGTGATTTTTATAAGGTTTTTCATCCTATTGTTGAAGAAACTGCTAATATGAGGATGGAACACAAAGCAGGTGAACGTGTTCTTGGAACGGATCCAAAAACAGGCAGGCAGGTCTCCGTTAAAATCGGTCGTTATGGCGCAATGGCACAAATAGGAACACCGGATGAAGAAGAAAAACCTCTTTTTGCATCATTGCAAAAATCTCAATCCATAGAAACAATTACTCTTGAAGAAACTCTTGAGCTTTTTGAACTTCCAAGAAATCTCGGAGAATTCAGAGATAAGGAAGTAATTGTGGGGGTGGGTCGTTTTGGACCATATATTCGTCATAAGAGTAAGTTTGTTTCACTACCAAAAGATGTTGACCCGCTTGAGATACAACTTGATGAAGCTATTGAATTGATTGAAGCTAAAGAGAAAAAAGATAGGGAGAAGATTATTAAAATATTTGACAATGAGCCAGACATTCAGGTTCTAAATGGTAGGTATGGTCCATATATAAAATATCAAAAGAGTAACTTCAAAATACCAAAAGGTACAGATCCAAAGGAACTTACTCTTGAGGATTGTAAAAAAATTATTGAAGAAGGCGGCAAAGATGCAAAGGCTAAGAGCAAAAAGAAAGCTCCTGCTACAAAGAAAGCTTCTGCTACAAAGAAAGCTCCAAAAGAAAAGAAGGTTGCTTCAGACACAAAGAAAGCAACAACCTCAAAAAAAACTACTACTGCAAAGAAATCCTCTTCAGAAAAGAGTACAAAGAAATAGTATACGAATAATACTTCAATAATGAACAGTATTACAGAGTAAGGGACTTCTTTGGTATAAAGTCTGTGAATGTTGTGAGTTTAAAATAATCTTTTTAAGATGCTTTTAGATATGACTTCAAATATTCGTTTGTCTCAGCCTGTCGATCTTCAAATAATAATGGAGATATATGCTAATGCTCGAGATTTTATGAATCGAACCGGAAATGTAAAACAATGGGTAAACGGATATCCTTCTGTTTCATATATAGAAGAAGAAATTAATAAAGGACATAGTTTTGTAATCGAAAATAATAATGGTGAAATAGTTGGTACCTTTTGTTTTATAATCGGCGATGATCCAACATATAATAAAATATACAAAGGTAACTGGTTAAACAATAAGGAATATGGCACCGTTCACAGGGTAGCATCATCAGGAAAGGAAAAAGGGGTGGGTGAGGCTTGTTTTAAATGGTGTTTTAGGCAGTTTCCCAATATTAGAGTAGATACGCACCGAGACAACAAAGTAATGCAAAATATCCTCGCTAAACTCGATTTTAAGTATTGTGGTATAATATATGTTCAAGATGGTTCGGAGCGACTTGCTTACCAAAAAGAAATATAATCTTATTAAGGTGTTTTTATTGTTTATTTAATATATAATTTAAGTTTAAGGATATAGGAACAATCCAGCAATACCAGATAAAACAATCAACAATATTGGATCTACCTTTTTTATAGAAGCAATTAAGACCACACCAAAAATAATCCAGCTTTTATAATCAATAAAATTATAGTCGTTCATAAGCATTAAAGCAGCGGCAGCAATCAAGCCAATTATTGCAGGTTTCAATACAGTCAATGCTGCCTTCATCCATGGGTTGTTATTTAGCTTAAAGAAAAAAGCACAAATAATAGTCATTATAACCAATGATGGAATACTAACTGCAATAGTCGATATTGCAGAGCCCAATACTCCAAAACCTGTCGAATAACCCATTTCTGTTACTGCAGCATAACCGGTATATGTTGCAGAATTAAATGCAATAGGACCGGGAGTTGTCTGCGATATAGCAACGATATCCGTAAAGTCACTAACAGTTATCCATCCATGAATGTCTACCACCTCCCTTTGTATTAGAGGTAGCATTGCATATCCCCCCCCAAAGCCAAAAAGTCCAATCTTTAGAAAGGATATGAATAGTGAAACATATAGGTCTAATAATTCCATTACTGTTGTATTCTCTTTTTTATAAATAAATAATATAATATTCCAAGCGTTATAGATCCAAGAATGATATAAACGGGTGAGATATTAAGCAACCAAATGGCAAGAGCAGCTACAACCGGTATCCATACATTATGAAGCCTTACACCAGCAGATTTACCTAACACTAATAGAGGTGCTGCAATAAGAGCCACAACGGCTGGGCGTATACCTTTAAAAACTGATTCAACAATCGGATTTCCTTTAAACTGTGTAAATAGAATGGCAATAACAAGAATAATTATAAACGAAGGCAGAATTATACCGGCACTTGTAAAGAGGCTACCTTTTACTCCCGATCTTTTATTACCAACAAAAATTGCCGTATTTAATGATATCGGACCGGGTGCCGATTGTGCTAAAGCCATCATATCGATAAACTCTTTATCATCCAGCCATTTTTTCTTTTTTACCACCTCATTTCTAATTAGAGGAATCATAGCATAACCCCCTCCAAACGTAAAGGCACCGATTTTAAAAAACACTAAGAATAATTCCCAATATTGTTTCATAATGCACTTTTGCTATATGTCTAAAAAGTAAAAGCAGACTGCAAACTGATATAATCTGTTGCAAATCTGCTTTTTATAAGAAGCCGCACCGGTGGAATAAGACGAAACTCCTTTTGACAGGATTTGAGTGTTTCGGTTTCTTTGTAATCCGCTGTTCCGATAAATCGGAATCCCGAAGGATGCGGCCCGCCATTGTAACCAAAAACTTGTCTCGGTTTGTAAAATGTAATTGATGAGTTTCCCAATCGACCAATGCGGCAGTAACTCTATCATTTTCTCTTTTCAAAGATAATTCTATAAACTATATAATCCAAATTATTTATGTTATTTTTTGAAGATAATCGTTGTAATTATGCTCAAAAAAATCAGGATAAAAACTTACTAATCTCCTCATCAGTAACTTCATGATTAGTAAGGTCCCCTGCTAAATATTGGTCGTAAGCGGTCATATCCACAAGACCATGTCCCGATAAATTAAATAAAATCACTCTCTTTTTCCCTTCTTCTTTCGCTTTTAATGCCTCTTTAATAGCTGCTGCAATTGCATGATTTGATTCAGGAGCTGGTACAATACCCTCTGTACGTGCAAATAGGACCCCCGCTTCAAAAGTATCAAGTTGTTTGAAAGCTTCTGCTTCCACATACCCATCTTTAAGAAGTTGACTTACAATGCTTCCAGCGCCATGGTAACGTAACCCACCTGCATGAATATTGGCAGGTGTAAATTTGTTGCCGAGAGTGTACATGGGAATAAGTGGTGTATAGCCAGTTTCGTCACCAAAATCATATTTAAACTTACCTCTTGTTAGTTTGGGACATGATGCCGGTTCAGCAGCTAAAAACCTTGTATTTCTCTCACCTTTTAAATTATGCCTTAAAAAAGGAAATGTAATTCCGGAAAAGTTAGACCCTCCTCCAAAGCACCCAATAACCACATCAGGATATTCTCCAGCCATCTCCATTTGTTTCTCTGCTTCAAGACCAATTATTGTTTGGTGCAACGAAACGTGGTTTAAAACACTTCCCAGAGTATATTTGCATTTTGGGGTACTCATTGCAAGCTCAATAGCCTCAGAAATTGCAGTTCCAAGGCTACCCTGATAATTGGGGTTATCAGTTATAATCTTACGCCCCGCCTTTGTTGACATACTGGGTGATGCTATAACCTGAGCTCCCCATGTTTGCATTAGAGATCTGCGATACGGTTTTTGTTCATAACTTATCTTCACCATATACACTGCCAGCTCAAGCCCAAAAGCTCTTGCTGCAAATGAAAGAGCTGTTCCCCACTGTCCTGCTCCGGTTTCTGTAGTAATATTTGTAGTTCCATCTATCTTATTATAATATGCTTGTGGTAAAGCTGAGTTTAATTTGTGAGAACCAACCGGACTAACACTTTCATTCTTAAAATAGATATGTGCAGGTGTGTCTAAAGCTTTTTCTAGCTCTGTTGCACGAACCAAAGGAGAAGGGCGGTATATCTTGTACTTATCTCTTACCTCTTCAGGGATATCGATCCATGTGTCAGTAGTATTAACTTCTTGTCTCGATAATTCCTCGGCAAATAATGGAAATAAATCCTCAGCCTTTAGAGGCTCCTTGGTTTCAGGATTAATCATTGGCTGTGGTTTTGTTTTCATGTCAGCCATTATGTTGTACCACTGCCATGGAATATCTGATTCCGGAAGAATAAATTTTTTACTTTTTTCCATTTCCTTTATGTTATTATATTTTATTGATTACATATATCTATTTCCAATAAAGAAATCTGAAGATAGTTAAATTACTTATAAACTAAACAATTCTCGAAAGTTTATTTTCCTTGATATTCTCTTCAACTATAGCATCAATGACAGCTACAGCTACCATATTTACTATGTCTCTTACCGGAGTTTCAACATCTAAAATATGAACAGGTTTATTTAATCCCATTTGAATAGGACCAATTATATCATCCATGCCAATCTCCTTTAAGAGTTTATATGATGCATTTGCAGAGCTTAAATTTGGAAATATAAGAGTATTAACATCCTTATCGTGAAGTTTTGTAAATGGATATTTCTTATCACGTAATTCCTTGTTTAATGCGTAATTAACCTGCATTTCTCCATCAACAACCATGTCGGGGTATTTCTCATGTAATGTTTCAACTACTTGATGTACGCTGGCAGGACTTCCCACTGAGTCAGAACCAAAATTAGAGTAAGATAGCATTGCAATAACCGGCTCAAAATTAAAAAATTTGACTGTTGATTTTGCCAATCGTGCAATATCTATCAAAGTATCCGAA
>DATGMV010000137.1:0-18314 GCA_035307185.1 Fermentimonas sp.
TTCATTATACGTGGCAATCGCTGGTATCGTCTGTTGTAGGATACTTCTGAGTGCTTACTCCCACATTCAGGACATTGCTGATTTTGATCGAACCATGTCCAGAAGTTAGGAGTTATATGTTGACATTGTGTACAGGTTAGCCAGTATTTGTTTTGAGCTTTTACTCGTAACATTTTGATTATTTTTCTGTGCGAATATTTATTCTATCGACATTGATTGCATCTCATCACCTTTATATTTTCCGGATTCGAGATTTTTCTTGATAATTTTGAATACTTCAATTGTTTGTTCCACCTCTTTTTGAGTATGCGATGCAGTAGGTATGAGCCTCAGCATTAGCACATCTTTTGGTACAACAGGGTAAGCTACAATTGAGCAAAAAACGCTGTGGTTTTCACGAAGATCTACAACTACGTTAGTGCCTTCGGCAACATTACCTTTAACATATACCGGTGTTACAGGAGATTGGGTGTTTCCAATATTGAATCCCTCTGCTACTAATCCATCTTGTAAAGATTTAGCAACTTTCCAAAGGTTTTCCTTATGCTCAGGTTGAGTCTGAAGAATTTCAAGACGCTTGAGTGCACCAATTACCATAGGCATCGGTAATGATTTGGCAAATATTTGTGAGCGCATGTTATATTTAAGAGAATCAATTATTGCTTTCTCTGAACATACAAATGCTCCTATGCCTGCCATTGACTTAGCAAATGTTGCAAAGTAGATGTCAACTTCATCCATTAGTCCGAAATGCTCACTGGCACCTGCTCCTGTCTCACCCATGGTGCCAAAGCCATGTGCATCATCAATCATAATTCGGAAGTTGTATTTTTCTCTTAGTTTTACGATTCCCGGGATGTTACCCAGATCTCCTGACATACCAAACACACCCTCGGTTATTAGTAGTATACCACCACCCGTTTCTTCTGCTTTACGTGTAGCAAAACCAAGCATTTTGTCGCAACGTTCCATATCATTATGTGGAAAAACGAAGCTTTTGCCACCTTTTGCTTTATGTAGGAATATTCCATCCATAATACAGGCATGTGATTCTGAGTCATAAACTATTACATCATGGCGAGATACTAGAGAGTCGATTATAGAAACCATACCTTGGTAACCATAGTTTAGAAGGTATGCGGACTCTTTCTTTTCGAATTTGGCAAGTTTGCTTTCAAGATCTTTGTGATATTTAGTTTGTCCTGACATCATTCTGGCACCCATAGGGTATGCCATTCCCCAGTCAGCAGCAGCCTTTGCATCGGCTTCACGCACTTCGGGATGGTTTGCTAAGCCCAAGTAGTTGTTTAAACTCCAGGTAATTACCTCTTTGCCATGAAATTTCATTCTTGGACCAATTTCTCCCTCTAATTCGGGAAACATAAAATATCCTTCTGCTTTTTGGCGATACTGTTCAAGAGGACCAGCGGCGTTTTTTAGCCGATCGAAAATATCTGTCATGATTAATTATATATGATTATGTTATTATGATTATTTATTTTTTGAATTTCCTTAGTAAAACAAAAATAGTGAATATATGATTAAAATGAAAATATCAAACTAAGTTGTTGTAATTCATATGTTTATTCACGATCCTTAATTTCAACAAAATCAGCATCTTCAACTTCTGTCGATTCAAATGTTTTTTTCTGATAGTCAATAATTCTTTCGTCTTGAGTTTCAGGCTGTTTAGGACGATTAGGAGGTTGTTGTTGGTTTTTTTTACCTTGTGAGTTGTATCTACCAATGCTCAGGATACGAAATAAGAAAATAAATATACCTCTTATTGCTAAGAATATAAGAATAAAGAATAATAGAAATTTAAACATATGTGATGCAAATGTTTGAGTTAATATGTAAAGATACAATGAATAGCTATAATAAGATTAATTTGTTTTATTTATTTAACGCTTTCTTGATTGATAGGTGCTAGTATTGATATAAGTATATATGCCACAATTCCGATTGCTACACCTGCTATTCCGAAAATTGAGATTAAAGTAATTAACAAAATAATCAATATTATTTGTCTTTCGTTTCCTTTGATTCCTTTGTTTTGTAACTTCAGTGAAAACATAGGAATTTCTGATACCATAAGTAAAGACATTATTATTATTGCAGCAATTGTAATAAAAGTTATATTAATATTAAAAGTAGTCCCCTTGTATAATTGTGACAAATGGTTACTATTAGGAGTGTTACTTATTTGAGATATATTATATATCTGTGCACTCTTGTTAAGTGCATAGCAGTAACTTATCCAAAACAATCCGTTTGCGGGAGTTGGCAGACCGAGAAAGGACGTTGATTGTCTCTCATCAATATTAAATTTTGCAAGTCTGTACGCTGCAAATACAGGGATTATAAAGGCAAGGTAAGGGATAAATTGACTAAATTGTTGTAATATCTCTGGAAATGTAAAATAATCACGTATTAAAATATATAATGCTGAAGCAGGTGCTACACCAAAGCTTACGACATCAGCTAAAGAATCGAGCTCTCTTCCTAAAGATGAATAAGCTTTTAGCAGTCGAGCAGCCAATCCATCTAAGAAATCAAATATTGCTGCTATGGTTACCCATATAACTACTCCCGTAAAATTAGCACTAAATGCATGTGTTATAGCAATTGTACCTGCAAACAGGTTGAGCAAGGTGATAATATTTGGGATTTGTTTTCGCAACATTAATATGATAGGGTAAATACTAAAAGGTTTTGTTGTTAACTATGATATTCTTAATGGTGTTGTTGTCACCTTCATAACTCTCTTTAATTTTTTCTAATCGTGCAATAAATGTGTTGTTGGCTCGAACTTCATCGCCAATATTAACCATTAACTCAGAATTCTTTGGAAGTATAACATCAATTCTTGATCCCAGTTTAATGAAACCAAGAGGAGAACCAATGTGAACTTCATCTCCCTCATCAACATAAGTGACTATTCTTCGAGCCACTGCTCCTGCAATTTGTTTTGTAAGTATGGTTCCATGCTCTGGGGTTTCAATAAGTATATTTGTCTGCTCATTTTCACTACTCGATTTAGGAAGGAATGCAGCATGAAAATTTCCATCAATATGTGAGAAATGAGTAACTTTTCCTGATACCGGTATCCAGTTGGAGTGAGCATTAAACAGTGACATGAAGATTGATACCTGAATTCTTTCATCATTAAAGAACTTCTTTTCATGAATTTTTTCTATAGCAACTATTTTCCCATCTGTAGGGCTGTTGACTAATCCATGAAGGTCACCTTTATAGATTCTTTCAGGACTCTTATAGAAGTTTACTGATGTAGCAAATAGAATTAATGATACTATAAATGTTATTTTGGAGAATATTGTATCAGAAAAGAAATAAATAGTGATAATATTTATCAGTAATAGTATGATAAATATATTAATTAGTGGAGTTTTTCCTTCTTTATGAACTTTCATGTTTTTAATCTACAATAAAATGCTTTTGCTGGAAAAGTGAATCTATGTTTTTACCGGATGGTAGGGTGTTTAATAAACTATCACTTTTATTTTCAATCTCTTCTCGGTAGTTCTTTGGCACATACTTATCCCATAATTCTTCATTTAGATAAGGTACAACGGCTGGAACAACAGTTTCTACTCTATAAAAGAAAAAAGATTCTTCTTTTATTTCTTTATTAATTATGGTTTCATTTCTATCGAGCATTAATACAAGGTTAAGAATAATACTCAAAATGAACATTAGTGTTCCTACAGATACTAAACTACCTAATATACGATTAATAAAACTAAGGAAGATTACATTAATTATACGTTGCAATAAACTTCCTATTAGTGATATTACAATTGCAATAGTAGCAAATGATAATACGAATGAAAGAACCCTTGCCAAATTAGGAGATAAATATAGTAATTTATGAAGTTCTGGCAATATGATTTCAGCGAGTTTACCTCCAAAAATTGCAGAGAGTATAATTACTGTTAAGCCAACGAGTTGCATAACTAATCCCTTTCTGTAACCATTTACTATGGCTATTAGCAATAATATGAGTATAACTAAATCAAACCAGTTCATATGATGTTTTATAAAGTTGCATATTGTGCATCTATTTGTTCATCGAGAAATATCGATGCTTGTTGTTTGAACTTTAAAGGCGAATCTGTTGTGTAATATGTTGTTGTATTATTTTTTGTACATAGATATTCCATTTCTGGATGCCTTATAAAATAATTTTTAAGACTTTCTGCAACAAGTTTTCCTTGAGAAATAGCTACAACATTTTTGGGGAGAAATTCATTTATTTTATTCATTAATAAGGGATAATGAGTGCATCCAAGAATAATTGTATCAATTTGAGGGTCTTTATTAAGTAAATTGTTTATGTGTTGCTTAACAAAATAGTCCGCTCCAGCCTTATCATACTCTTTATTTTCTATAAGAGGAACCCACATAGGACATGCTTCACCTGAAACTGTGATTTGAGGATAGAGTTTGTTTATTTCCAACTCATAAGATTTTGATTGAATTGTCCCTTCAGTACCCATTATGCCAATATGACCTGTTGAAGAAAGGTACTCTGTGTTTTCTGCAGTAGGTCGTATTACTCCAAGCACTCTGTTAGTGCTGTCAATTTTTGGTAAGTCATTCTGTTGTATACTTCTTAGTGCCTTTGCTGAAGCCGTGTTGCACGCAATTACTACAAGTCTGCAACCTTTTTTAAAGAACCATTTAACTGCTTCGAGTGTGAACTCGTAAACTCTTTCATATGATCGATTTCCGTATGGTGCTCTTGCATTATCTCCCAGATATATATAGTCGTACTCAGGCATAAGTGATTTAATCTCAGATAAGACGGTTAGTCCACCATATCCCGAATCGAATACTCCGATTGCACCAGCTTTACTGGCTTCATTTGTTTTCACTAAAGCAGCAGGTTATTAACGTATACCCAGTTTTTGCTTTACATATGGGTTTGCATCTACAGCGCGAGGAGACAGAAAAGCAATTCCTGAGTCGGCAAGATCGTAAATAATAGTATAGTTTCGTTCTATACCCACTGCATGAATTGCATCTTTTATTCTTTTTCTTAATGGCTCAAGTTTACCTTTTTCTTGTAATTCAATATCTTTTTGAGCCATCTCCATAAATTCCTGCATTCTGTTCTCGAGTTCAGTTAGTTCTTGCATTCTTCTCAACTTAATATTCTCCGCAAGTGAGCCTTGATAAGTGATGTAATCTGAATATTTTTTGTTGTATTCATTTTGCATCAATTCTAGCTCTTTTTTATATTCATTGCTTAGAATAAGTAGTTGTTCTGTTGCTTGTTGCCTTTCTGGAAATGCTTCAAGAATTTCATCACTGTTAATATATGCTACTGTATTTTCAGTAATGTTAGTCATGTTTTGTGAGAAAGCACTTGTGCTTAAGAACAAAATAAGCAGACTTAGGGTGCATAATTTAATTTTTTTCATAATCATCAATTTTATGCATTGTACATTCTTTTTACAATGTTTTCTTAACCTCTACTTCTTCGTATGATTCAATTATATCACCAACCTTAATGTCGTTGAAATTATGTATTGTTACACCACATTCGTATCCGGAAGCCACTTCTCGTACGTCATCTTTAAAACGTTTTAGTGAGTCAAGCACACCTGTGAAAATGACAATTCCGTCTCTAATTAGGCGAATTTTACTTGAACGTTTTATTTTCCCATCTCGTACCATACAACCGGCAACAGTTCCAACTTTTGATACCTTAAACACGTCGAGAACTTCAACGTTACCAGTGATTTCCTCTTTAATATCGGGAGATAACATTCCTTCCATAGCGGCTGTAACTTCCTCTATTGCATCATAAATGATTGAGTATAAACGTATATCTACTCCTTCTTTCTCAGCTTCTTTACGTGCACCAAGTGAAGGCCTTACCTGGAAGCCAATTATAATAGCATCTGAGGCAGCTGCAAGTGTAATATCAGATTCTGATATTTGTCCAACTGCTTTATGTATGACATTTACTTGAATTTCTTCGGTTGAGAGCTGGATGAGTGAATCGGATAGAGCTTCAACGGATCCATCTACGTCACCTTTGACAATTATATTTAATTGCTGGAAACTTCCTATTGCTATTCTTCTACCGATATCATCTAAGGTGAGCATTTTTTGTGTACGCATAGATTGCTCTCGTTGAAGCTGTTCTCTTCTGTTTGCAATTGAACGGGCTTCCTGCTCAGACTCCATAACATTAAAGGTGTCGCCTGCCTGAGGTGCTCCATTTAGACCAAGTATTAAAGCCGGTTCAGAAGGTCCAGCTTCTTCTATACGCTGATTCCTTTCATTAAACATAGCTTTTATTTTTCCGAAATAAGATCCCGCTATTACGATATCACCTTGCTTTAAAGTGCCATTTTCTACGAGTACTGTAGCAATGTAACCTCTACCTTTATCAAGTTCTGATTCAATAATTGATCCTGATGCTTTGCGATTTGGGTTTGCTTTAAGTTCTAAAAGATCTGCTTCGAGCAATACTTTTTCAAGTAATTCACGAATACCTTCTCCTTTTTTTGCTGAAATTTCTTGAGACTGGTATTTTCCACCCCAATCTTCAACAAGATAATTCATTTCAGCGAGTTTTTCTTTTATCTTTTCGGGATTTGCACCCTGTTTGTCAACTTTATTTATAGCAAACACTATTGGCACACCTGCTGCACCGGCATGGTTGATTGCTTCAACAGTTTGCGGCATCACATTATCATCTGCTGCAATTATAATAATTGCTACGTCAGTAACCTTTGCACCTCTTGCACGCATAGCAGTAAATGCTTCGTGTCCGGGAGTGTCAAGAAATGTGATTTTACGACCGCTCGGTAATTCAACATTATATGCTCCAATATGTTGAGTTATCCCACCTGCTTCACCTCCAATTACGTTTGTACTTCTTATACTGTCAAGCAAGGATGTTTTACCATGATCCACGTGTCCCATTACCGTAACAATTGGAGAGCGAGCTATTAAATCTTCAGGTGCGTCAACCTCCTCTGTGATTGCCTCTATAACATCAGCACTTACATATTCAGTTTTAAATCCATACTCTTCTGCAACAAGGTTTATTATCTCTGCATCAAGACGCTGATTAATTGCTACCATTACACCCAAACTCATACAAGTTGAGATAACATCTGTTACAGGAATGTCCATCATGTTTGCAAGGTCATTTGCAGTAACAAATTCAGTTAGTTGTAATATACGACTTTCTCTTTCCTGTTGTCTGAGTTCTTCCTTTTGTCTTGTAGCACTTGCTTCTCGTTTTTCGCGACGATATTTTGCACTTCCTTTTTTGCTTCTTTTTTCAGTTAAACGAGCAAGTGTTTCTTTAATTTGTTTTTGTACATCCACTTCGCTAACTTCAGCTTTTACAGGTTTTCTTAATGTAGATTTTCTATCACTTCTCTGTGCTCCCTGATTATAACTACCAGGTTTATCTATATTTACCTTACTTGCTCGGATGCGTTTACGTTTTTTCTTTATTCCGTCATCAGCTACATCAGTACTTTGAGGGTGTTTTTTCTGTTCTTCAATAGCTTCTTTTTTTAGCAATTTTACTTTTTCCTCCTTTAACTTTTTGCTGTCAAGATTCTTTTGCTCACGCTCTAAACGTTCTTTTTTACGCTGTGCTCTTGATTTACGAGGTGGACGAGTACGATCATTTATTGAATTCAAATCAATAGAGCCTTTAACCACTATGTTAGACTCCAGTTTGTTCTTGTGAAGTCGGAAAACCTTTTCCGATCTCGAACCTTCTGGTTTAGATTTAGTTTCCTCAGATTCAGTAGCGTTAATATGTGGTTTCTCTGTCTTGGAATCTTTATCCTGAACTTCTTCCTCTTTTTGGGAAGTCGGTTCTTTTTTAACCGATACAGTTTTCAAAATCTTAGTTTCGATTTCTTTTTCTATTTTCTTATTTTCAGCAACTTCATTTAGTTCTTTTTCATCTTCCGCTTTAACTTCATGAATTTCTTTCGGAGTCGCTATTTGTTTTGTTACTTTAATCTCTTCCTTAGCTTCAATCACTTCCTTGGCTTCAGCTTTCTCCTCAGCCTTTACTTCATGTTTAGCTTCGGGTATAGTTTGATTTATAGTTTCAGCATTTACTGTATTTTTGTCTTGTTTAAGATCTATTGTGTCCTCAACTATTACGGGTTCTGCTTTTATTTCAATATCAGATTTAGTTTCAACTTCAACCTTATCCTCAGCTATATTATCCTCAACTTTTTTCTCTGTTAAAGTTTCAGATACTTTTTTTGGTTGTAGTTTAATTATTTCATCTTTAGATGATTTATCTTCTTTATCCTTTACAACTTCACTTTCATCTTTCTTTGAAGGAGAACGTTTTTTATTTAAATTATCCAAATCGATACTGCCTACAACATTAAAATGAGGCTTTAACTCCTTAGGAATTTCAGTCTCAATAGTCTCTTTATCTGCACTTCTTTTTGGGGCTTGATCTTCTGGAAGTTCATATCCCTCTATTGCAATAGTTTCACGTTTGTCATCTCTACGTTGCATTTTTTCACGTGTCTCTAATGCTTCAAGCCGAATGTTTTTATCTTTACCAAATTCAGCAATGAGTATTTCATAGTGCTCATCTTCAATTTTCACATTGGGATTTGCTTCTACTTCAATACCCTTCTTTTGTAGAAATTCAACAAGACTGTTTATTCCCA
The DNA here is from genome assembly GCA_035307185.1 of Fermentimonas sp. GTDB lineage: Bacteria > Bacteroidota > Bacteroidia > Bacteroidales > Dysgonomonadaceae > Proteiniphilum. The sequence goes on from DATGMV010000137.1 coordinate 8,703, forward strand.
CATTTAAATTTTTCGAAACTTTTATTAGTCTAATAGGCATATATAAATTCTAACCTTATCTCTTTTTGTTTTGTAACACATTCTTAATGGATAATTTAGATGAGTCTTCTCAATCTAAATTTGAACATCCTCAATATCTTCCACATCTTCTGAGTCTATAACTTCATTAATGTCTTCAGTTTCCTCGATGTCATCAACGACATCTTCATCCTCTTCATCCTCAAATTCATATTTTAGGATTGAAATCACTTCGTCAACAGTGGTCTCTTCAAGATCTGCTTCCTTTATTAATCTTTCTCTACTGGTAGCTAAAACATTTTTTGCAGTTGAGCACCCAATTTTCTTTAGTTGATCTATTACCCAGCCATCAATTTCATCACGAAACTCGTCCAAATAAATGTCCTCTTCGTCTACTTCATCAATGTCACGAAATACCTCAATATTATATCCAGTTAGCATTGAAGCAAGTTTTATATTTGCTCCGCCTTTTCCAATTGCAAGCGAAACTTCTTCAGGATTAAGGAATACCTCAGCGCGCTGTTCTTCTTCCTTAACAGTTATAGAATTAACTTTTGCAGGACTTAAAGCACGTTGTATATAAAGAGATGTGTTGTTGGTGAAATTTATTACATCAATATTCTCATTACGTAATTCACGTACTATCCCATGAATTCTGAATCCTTTCATCCCAACACATGCACCTACTGGATCTATACGGTCGTCATAAGCTTCAACAGCCACTTTAGCCCTTTCACCCGGTATTCTGGCAATTCCTTTTATTGTAATTAGTCCATCTGCAATCTCTGGTATTTCTTGTTCAAAAAGACGTTCAAGAAATACTGTTGAAGTGCGTGAAAGAATAATCTTAGGATTGTTATTTTTGTTTTCTACTCTAGCCACAACAGCTCTTACATGTTCACCTTTACGGAAAAAATCACTTGGTATCTGCTCCTGTTTTGGAAGAATTAGTTCGTTATGATCATCATCAAGGAGTAATAGTTCTTTTTTCCACACCTGATATACTTCTCCTGAAACGATTTCTCCAACTTTGTCTTTGTATAGGTTGTAAAGATTATCCTTTTCCAACTCAAGTATTTTTGATGATAAAGTTTGACGGAGATTCAGTATGGTTCTTCTACCAAAATGGTCAAGAGGTACTTCGTCTGTCAACTCTTCTCCAACTTCAAAGTCATCATCTATTTTAAGTGCTTCTGAGATGGTTATTTCCATATTAGGATCTTTAAGCTCATCATCTTCAACAATCACACGATTACGCCAGATTTCAAGGTCACCCTTGTCCGGATTTATAATAATGTCATAATTTTCATCTGTACCCACCGATTTAGAGATGACATTGCGAAATGCTTCTTCAAGTACGCTTATCAGCGTAGCTTTATCGATATTTTTCAGCTCGTTAAATTCAGAAAATGTATCTATGAGGCTTATGGAATCTTTTTTCTTACCCATATATTAATTAAAATCTTATCAGATATTTTGTGTATTTTATCTCTTCATATTCAAAGTTGATCTCTTCGTCTTGATCCACCTTACGTTTGGCACCTTCAGGCTTAACCTTTTTAGTTATAGTAATAGTGAATCCATTTTCGTTGGAAGTTTTAAGTACTCCTTTATATTTAATTCCATTTTTACTTAAAACCTCAATATCTTTTCCCTCAAACTTTTTATATTGACGAGCAGTCTTTAAAGGAGATGTTAAACCTGCTGATGTTACTGTAAGTTCAAAATCTTCAAGGTCGCGATCAAGATTTGACTCAATATACCTGCTCAAAGCAACACAATTTTCAATATCTACACCTTTGTCGTTATCAATTTCAATAATTATGTTGTTGCCACTACCAATTAAAACATCCACCAAATAGTTTGGCGAATCTTTCAGATGCTCTTCAGCGAGTTGTATAAGTACGCTTTTTTCGATCATGTTGGTTTCTATTGAACAAAAAAGGAAGCGGTATCTCCTGCTTCCCTCATCCTTTTCACTTGCAAAGATATTGTTTTCAAACGGATTCACAAAATGTTTGCCATAAATTTTACTCTGTTCATTGATTTCATAATTGCAACAGTGATCTGATTTAGGAAATAAATTCATTTTCGAAAATATTATGTACTTTTGTTGTATGGAACAAAGTGATAATGAGAAAATCATATACGATAAAAACGTGATAGATTTCGTTACTGTATCTGTTGAGTTTTGCGCTATTCTTGAAGGAGAGGAAAAACTTCAAAGGATGGAATGGGTAAACAGGATGTTGAAAATACTTCCTTTATTATATCTTAAAGCTTCGTTGCTCCCTGAAACTGTTTCTTCTTTGGAAGATGAACCCGAAATTTTCGTTCAACAAGAAGATTATTCAAGAATTGAAAACCGTGTATCTCTAATAATGGGAGAGGAAGATATTTATCTTGATGTGTTTATTGATGAAATGAAATACAGCGATAGACCAATTTCCGCTTTCGTTTCAGAGAATATTGCAGATATCTATCAAGATGTTAGAAATTTTATATCAGTTTATCAATTTGAATTGACTGATCAGATGCAAAATGCAATTAATATATGTTTTAGCAACTTTAAAACATACTGGGGACAGAAACTTGTTAATGTTTTACGTCCATTGAATGCCTTGTTTTACAAAGAGTACATTTCCACAGACGAAGATGATCTATTAAACGAGGAGGGGTTGTGGGAATAACTATTTCAAAACAACAATTATCGGAACTCGAGAAAGTGATATTTGATGGAGATATAATTGTAATTGATCATCCTGAAGAAGTTGCAGACGCAGTTAATTTTCTATCAACTCATAAAGCTATTGGGTTTGATACTGAAACAAAACCCGCTTTCAAAAGAGGTCAAGTTCATAATGTTGCACTACTGCAGTTAGCAACTGAAGATAAATGCTTTCTTTTCAGATTAAATAAGATTGGCTACCCAATCGAGATTGAGGAATTAATATGTGATGAAAAAGTTAAAAAAATAGGTCTTTCATTAAGGGATGATTTTGCAGCGTTAAGAAAAAGAACAGGTAAAAAACCTCAAAATTTTTTAGACCTACAGTTGTTTGTTGATAAGTTCGGAATTGAAGATAATAGTCTACAAAAGATTTATGCAATTCTATTTGGTGAAAAAATATCTAAAAATCAAAGACTTTCAAACTGGGAAGCTGCTAATCTCTCACCCGCTCAACAATCATATGCTGCAATTGATGCCTGGGCATGTCTCAAAATATATAACCATTTAACCAAACAAAGCCGATGAGCAGTTATAAAGTAATTGTATTAAAGCCTAAGAAAGATGATTTTATAAAAAGATTTCACCCTTGGGTGTTCTCTGGAGCTATTGAAATAATGCCTAAAGATATCACAGAAGGTGAGATTGTGAAAGTTCTATCTTCCAAAAACGAATTCTTAGGGGTAGGACATTATCAGATAGGTAGTATTGCAGTGCGTATACTCTCATTTCAAAATGAAGATATCGATGAGAGCTTTTACGAAAAGCGACTTACTGCAGCATATAATATGCGCAAAAGTTTAAAGCTAATCAGTTCCGTTAATGACACATATCGCCTTGTACATGGTGAAGGTGATGACTTATCGGGTTTAATAATTGATATTTATGGAAAAACTGCAGTTATTCAATCTCACACAGTAGGAATGCATACAGATAAGAGTTTAATTGTAAACGCTCTTAAGAAAGTATACAATGAAAACCCACTCGAAAACATATATTATAAGTCCGAAGGTACCTTGCCATATAAGGCTGATTTACAATTCAGTGATTACTATATATATGGAGGTCAAAATCAGGATGGCGAACAAAATGTGGTCAACACACAAAATGTTGCACTTGAGAACGGACTAAAATTCAGAATAGATTGGCTTAAAGGTCAAAAAACAGGTTTTTTTATTGATCAACGTGAGAACCGTACTCTGCTCGAAAAATATTCAGAAGGAAGACATGTTTTGAATATGTTTAGTTATTCAGGTGGTTTTTCTGTTTATGCTCTAAGAGGCGGTGCTAAAGAAGTCGTATCGGTAGATAGTTCTTCAAAGGCTTTATCTATAGCTGAAGACAACGTTTTATTGAACTTTCAAGGTGAAAATAGGCACACTGTTTCATCAGAAGATGGATTCAAATATTTAAGCGATATACCACAAGATAAATATGATCTAATTGTTCTTGATCCTCCTGCCTTTGCAAAGCACAGGGGAGCTATAAACAATGCACTGCAAGGGTATAAAAGATTAAATCATTTAGCTCTCACAAAGATTGCACCCGGTGGTATTCTGTTTACTTTTTCTTGTTCTCAGGCAATTACAAAAGAGCAGTTCAGGCTTACAGTATTTAGCGCAGCAACACTAAGTGGGCGAAAAGTGCAAATTCTGCATCAATTAACTCAGCCTGCGGATCACCCAATTAATATATACCATCCAGAGGGTGAGTATCTAAAAGGTCTTGTCTTATATGTAGAGTAATAGATTGATATTGGATAATGATTCAGTAATAACGATATTTTAAAAGCTATAACAACTCGGAAACTATTGATCAAAAATGTACGATAAAAAATAGAGAAAAGTAAAGTAAAGTGAGGTAAGTGTAACAAAAAAATGTTTAAACTGAATGTGTTGTGTTAATCTTATTAAAACATCAATAGGTTTTCACAAAAAGATTTGGCGCATATCATAAAACCGCTTATATTTGCAACGTGTTTTTCATGGTATTAGATTTAAGGTTAACAATGAAGATTGGTTGTCGTGAGACAACCTTTCCTTTTTTATATATATACTGAATTCAATATTTAAAAATCAACCTGAAAATATCTTTTTACAATTAATAAAATCACCAATTAGTTATTTGCTCTCTTTATTCTTATTTTTGCAGTGTAATGAAAATGATATAGCATGGATTTCAGAACACGTGTACTAATAGATGAATCAGACATCCGAATCAGTCATAAAACAAAAATGATGTTATTTGGATCCTGTTTTTCCGAAAACATCGGAACTAAGCTTAAATATAACAAGTTTGATGTTGATGTAAATCCATTTGGAATACTTTATAACCCTATGTCTATTTCAAAATGTATAAGAAGATTAATAGATAAGAGAGAATTTACTGAGGCTGATCTCGTGCAGGAAAATGAAATATACCATAGTTTTATGCACCATGGGATCTTTTCATATCCTGATAAGGAGAAATGTTTAGATAATATCAATTTCAGGTTTAATAAAGCAAAACATTTTATTGATAAGTCGGATGTAATCTTAATCACATTTGGAACCGCATATGTGTTTTGTTTACATAGCAATAATGAAATAGTGAGTAACTGCCATAAATTCCCAGCTTCAAAATTTAATCGATACAGATTGACAATAGACGAGATAGTCGAGGAATGGTATAATTTAATAGACTTACTTAGGGATTTGAATCCCAAAGTAAGAATTGTATTCACAGTAAGTCCAATTCGACATTTCAAGGATGGTGCTCACGATAATCAAATTAGTAAATCAATACTACATTTAGCTGTAGAATCATTACAGCAAAAGTTTAAAGATCTAATCGATTATTTCCCTGCATACGAAATAATGATGGATGAGTTGCGAGACTATAGATTTTATAATGAAGATATGACACACCCGTCTCCAATGGCACAAGAATATATATGGCAGCGCTTTGCTGACAGGTATTTTACAGATAGTGTAAAAAATATTAATAAAGAATGGTCTCAAATAAGTAAATCAATTAACCACAGACCATTACGCACAGATACTCAATCTTATTATAAGTTTATTAGTAAAACTATAGAAAGTCTTCAGTTGTTTTCAAAAAAATATCCGCACATATCATGTGAAGAGGAAATCAATCATTTTTCGAAATTAGTTAATGCTAATAATATTTAATCATATTATGAAGTACGATATAAAAACTATAGCATCAATTTTAGGTCAACAACAGAATAAATATTTTCCTGCAGAAATATCTGTATTGCTTACTGATAGTCGTAAATTATCAAAACCAACCGAAACACTTTTTTTTGCATTAACAAGCAAAAATAATGATGCTCATAACTATATAAATGAACTTTACGACGCTGGTGTTCGTAATTTTGTGGTATCAAAAAAAACACCTGCATGGAATCATTTTCAGGAAGTAAATTTATTAGTAGTTAAAGATGTTTTACTTGCTTTGCAAAAACTATCTACTTACCATAGATCCATGTTTAATATCCCAGTAATTGGTATTACAGGTAGTAATGGGAAAACTATAATAAAAGAGTGGTTATATCAGGTGCTTGAGAAAGATTTCAATATTATTCGTTCACCTCGTAGCTACAATTCTCAAATAGGTGTACCCCTTTCCGTTTTTGAATTAGATGAGGATACGGAATTGGGAATTTTTGAAGCTGGTATTTCAATGCCCGATGAGATGGAAATGCTTGAACCTATAATAAAGCCAACTATAGGAGTGCTAACTAAAATAGGTGAGGCACATCAAGAAAACTTTAGCTCGCTTCAGCAAAAAATAATGGAGAAATTAGAGCTTTTCACAAATTGTGAGGTATTAGTATATGATGAAGATAATGAACTCGTAAACCGATGCATAGATTTAAAAGTTCTTTCTCAGAAAACATTCTCTTGGTCCAGAAAAAATAGAGATGCTCACTTGTTTATTTCTGAAATAAAAAAGAATGAAGAGAGTACATTAATTAATTATACCTTCATGAATTTCGATTACAGTTTTATGATTCCATTCATTGACAATGCATCTATTGAAAACGCTATAAGTTGTCTTGCAGTGGCATTATACCTTCACGTACAGCCATCAGATATTGCAGATAGGATGCTAACTCTTGATCCTGTTGCAATGAGACTCGATGTGCGTAAAGGTAAAAAGGGATGTTTAATAATTAATGATAGTTATAATTCAGATATAAATTCAATTAAGATTGCTCTCGATTTCCAACAACAGCGAAAGGTTGGACATTCTCTAAAGAAAACACTTATACTTTCTGATATACTACAAACAGGTGTTTTACCTAAGACACTATATAAAAGAGTAGCAGAGATGGTTGAGCAAAGTGGAATAGATAAACTTATAGGAATTGGTAAAGATATTTATTCAAATGCTGGTTTTTTTAATGTATCTGAAAAATTGTTCTTCACAAGTACCGATGATTTTCTAAGGAGTATTACAGGTGATACTTTTAAAAATGAGTTGATTCTACTAAAAGGGGCACGCAAATTTAATTTTGAGAGAATAAACTCAATTTTAGAAGAAAGGATACACGAAACAATGCTCGAAGTAGATCTTGACGCAGTTGTTCATAATTTCAATTTCTATAAGTCAAAACTTAATCCAGACGTAAAGCTTGTATGTATGGTGAAGGCTAATGCTTATGGTTCAGGAGCTGTTGAAATTGCAAAAACGTTACAATATCACCGTTGCGATTATCTTGCAGTAGCGGTAACGGAGGAAGGTGTCACTTTAAGAAATGAAGGAATTACATTACCTATAATAGTACTTAATCCTGAAGTGAATGGTTTTGATGATCTGTTTTCTCATGATTTAGAGCCTGAAGTTTATAATTTCAGAATACTCGAATCATTTATCAGAGAGTCTGAACGCAGAGGCTTAACCAATTATCCGATACATTTAAAGATTGATACCGGCATGCACCGTTTAGGATTTTTACCGGAACAAATCGAGCAGTTGACAAACACTTTAAAAGAGCAAAAAGGTTTAAAAGTTAATTCAATTTTCTCCCATCTCTCAGCTAGCGAGAGTTGGGTATTTGATGATTTTACTCACAAGCAAATTAATAGCTTTAAAACATCTGCCGAAGTTATTGAGAAAGAACTTAAATACGAAATAAGCAAGCATATACTTAACTCTGCCGGAATAGAAAGATTTAAAGATTATGAGTGGGAAATGGCACGACTTGGCATTGGTTTATACGGAGTGAGCCCAAGTGGATTAAAAGGTCTTAAGAATGTCTCAACGCTTAAAAGCACAATACTTCAAATTAAAAATATTTCAAAGAAGGAAACTGTTGGTTATGGAAGGAAAGAGCAGCTAGACCATGATGCACGGATTGCAACAATAAGATTTGGTTATGCTGATGGATTAGATAGACAATTTGGAAACAGAAAAGGGAAAGTGCTTATTAATGGAGAGGTAGCACCTATAGTAGGTAATATTTGTATGGATCTTACAATGGTTGATGTAACAAATATAAAAGCTGAAGAGGGTGATATTGCTGTGTTATTTGGAGAAAGACTTCCTGTAACAGAACTTGCAGATAGCATTGGTACAATACCTTACGAAATACTTACATCTGTTTCGCCACGTGTTAAAAGAGTCTATGTAAAAGAGTGAGTGCTCAAGTGTAAATATTGCATAGTGATTACTCAGCCCCTACAAAATAAAAAAGCACCTCCGAAGAGATGCTTTTTTTAATATATAATTGCTTTGTTGAATTAGTCAACGAAGAATATTGCTACACGGTTCCAATCGTTTTCTGCATATGGCTGCTCGGTATCACCCTTCCAGTCAATTGAGATACGATCGCTGTCGATTCCGTGATCATTGATCAACGCATCTGCAACCGCTCTTGCACGTCTTTCAGAAAGTGCAAAGTTGTATTCAGGAGTACCAGTTTGTCTGTCAGCGTAAGCTACGATGTTAACTTTTGAATTTTCGTTAGCTTTCATGTATTCAGCTGTGTTATATACACTAATTTTCTGTCCTCTATCGATTGTTGAAGAGTTGATACGGAAGAAAACTACGTTAGGTACATAAACTGCTTCAGAAACAACAGTTGGCTGTACTTCCGGACACTCAGGACAAGATTCTGGTCTTTGTCTTAGTTGTTCATTTTCAGCACGTAATCTGTTGATTTGGCTGTTAAGATCATTGATTAAATTGTAGTCCATTAATTCAGCAGGTGTAAAATCTTGTTTTCCACCAAGACCAAATTTAATACCGGCAGTACCAGTTACAAGACCATCATAAGAAATGTTTTCTCCCATGCCTGAACCTGTGACACCGTCAAAGCCTGCATCAGCCAATCTAATTCCCAATTCAAGGAATAGAGCTACGCTTTTAGAAAGCTGGAAATTGTTAATTAAACCAACATTATAAGTAAGAGTTTGGTTTTGACTTTCGAATAATCCGTTATCTGGATTAGGTCTTTCCCAGTCACTATTCAAACCATACATATAACCAATACCTAAGTAAGGAATAAGGCTATATACTCTGTCAGGGTTATAAGAGCCCCATGCATTGATAATGTTGTACATAATATCTACATGACCACCTAACCAGTTTTTTTCAGGACCAAATGGTGCAGAAACTGCTGGATTCACATGCTTGATATGACCACCATCAATTACTAAACGAGCTCCCCAATTAGGAGAATTCCAACGGCCGATTTCAAGTTGACCCATCCATCCCAGACGATCTCCGATACTTGCATCAGCATCATTTTCACCTTGTGTTAAATAAAGGTTTGTTCCACCTCCAAGGCCAATATACCAATTATCACTTGCTTTGTTTTTCAGATACACAGTACCATGAGAAACGTTTTGTACTTCTTG
>DATGMV010000138.1:0-3721 GCA_035307185.1 Fermentimonas sp.
TGTTCGCCCATCGGTATGTAATAATTCTCAGCATCAAGTTCAACACCTCTTATTGGCCATTTATTAGAGGACTCCTCATAAAGATAAACCCTGCCATCTGTATCTACAAAAATATTTGGATCCTGAATCCCTCCCGGCGGATTGATTACAGCAAAGTTTGTTTTCCAATTTCCAAGTTCAGGGTTATCAGTCTCAATAATCGGTCCTCTGCCAGATGGATCACCATAGGCAATAATTTTATCACCTTTAACAGCTGCAGCGGGAGCATTTGAACCACTGAAATACCAGCTTTGTGGTCTAATAAAACGCCATTTACCCATATCCTCAGAAACCCAGTAACCATGAGAACGTGTAACAAACATGTAGTATTTACCTTTGAAGTTTACAACTGCGGGATCAGCTCCCGAACGGTAAGAAACATCTCTTTCTGCACGATAATGAGACATATATGTGTAGTCTATATCAACCGGATTGCAATAGGTCGTTTGGTGAGGCTTTAGTTGGGGCTCTCTGTTATTTTTGTCGTTATATTCATCTATTCTATTACATGATAATAGTGTAAATGTTACTGCAATAAATAAACTAACTGATGCTATAGATTTCATTTTTTACTGTTTTATAATAATACTTTATATAGGTCTAATCAGGATCAACACTGTAGCCTCTCTGTATTAACTCTGTATCAACTCTGTAGTTTTACAGTGTTAATCCAACTCAGGTTAGAGCAAAACATTAGTAAAATAGTGTTCACTAATCACCAATTTTAAGCATTAACACAATAAAACCTGAATTACGATTCCGGAACTTCATACAATTTCCTGAGCCTGCTGAGTTCTTCTTTTAGGTTCAGTGTGACTCTTTCTGTTCCCTCCTTACCGTAAACATTATTCATTTCAGTCGGATCATTTTTCAAATCAAACAGTTCCCAAGTATCTTCTTTAAAGAAGTATATCAATTTATATCTGTCGGTCTTAACGCCGTAGTGCGCTCTCACACTATGAAAACCGGGGTACTCATAATAATGATAATAGAGCGACTGTCTCCAGTTTTCAGGAGTACTTCCTCTAAGAACAAGCTCTTTAAAAGATTCACCCTGCATATCTTCGGGAATTTCAATACCACAAAAATCAAGAAACGTAGGTGCAAAATCTATATTTTGCGTTAGACCCTTAACTTCTGTGCCGGGCTTTATTTGCCGTTTGTACTGCATTACCATAGGCATTTGAAATGATTCTTCATACATGAATCGCTTATCAAACCATCCATGTTCTCCAAGATAAAACCCCTGATCTGTGGTATATATTACAATTGTATTCTCGTCTAATCCGCTTTTTTCGAGATAGTCGAGAATTTGACCTACACTCTCATCTACCGATTTAATAGTAGCCAGATAATCCTGTAGATATCTTTGGAGTTTCCACATCGCTATCTCTTTTTCTGTTCGTGGGGTGGTGTGAAAATCATTATTCCGATCTCTATATGCTTCAAAAAATCGTTCTCGCTCATCTGGAGTAAGTGTCTTTATGAATGCATTGGGCCAGGGATCATATAGAAGAGTATCACTATCAATACCCGTTACCATTTTCAAATCATGTCCTTCATACATATCTCTGTAGATATTCATCTCCTGATGTTTAGCTGCAAATCTGCCTTCATAATCGTCAAAATAGTTATCCGGAACGGGAAATTCTACATCTTCGTAAAGATTATAATGACGTTCAGCAGGCACCCAGTTTCGATGAGGAGCTTTATGGTGCATCATAAGAAAGAAAGGCTTTTCATTATCACGTGTCTGAAGCCACTGTTTTGTGAAAGTAGTTATAAGATCAGTTACGTAACCATTGTACTGAACAGTATCATTTTGCGTTATAAATTCAGGATTGTTATAATCACCCTGTCCATTTAGAATCATCCAATGATCAAAACCTGTTGGTTCAGAAATCAAATGCCACTTACCAATAATTGCTGTTTCGTAGCCATTATTCTGCAATATCTTTGGGAGTGTTTGTTGTGATCCGTCAAACCCCTTGTTCCAATTTGCAAGATAACCATTTTTGTGACTATGCTTACCTGTTAATATGTTTGCTCTGCTTGGTCCTGATATTGAATTAGCACAATAGTTATTCCAGAATTTCGCGCCATTATCGGCTATCCTGTCGATATTTGGTGTTGGAGCCAATTGAGAAATAGGATGCCCATAAGCACTAATAGCCTGAGTGGCATGATCGTCGCTCATTATAAATATTATATTTGGACGTTCTGCCACAGACTGCCCCATAATTGGAATTGCGCAAAGGGTTAAAGCCCCAATACTTAATCTCTTTTTCATTGTAATTCCCTTATAAATTAACTTTAAGCATACATGAGATCTATTTTACATAGAACTCAACTTCATTTGTGTTGTCTACAGAATTCTGTGCAACCCATAACTTAAACTTACCGGGCTCGGTTTTCTTTATCATATCTATGCCGTAAAAAGCGAGATCATCAGATGTAATATTAAATGTGATGTCTTTGCTCTCGCCGGCTTTAAGAAATACTTTATCAAATCCCTTAAGCTCTTTAACCGGACGGGTAGTACTACCCACAAGGTCGCGTATGTATAACTGAGCAACAAAATCTCCATCTTTATTACCACTGTTTTGCACTTGTGCAGTAACTGCTATATTGTCGTCCTCAGGCATCATATTTGTTTTGTTGAGTCTGACATTGCTTATTTCGAAAGTTGTATAGCTTAAACCATATCCGAATGGATATAGGGGGGTTATAGAAGTATCGAGATAATTAGATTTATAGTCGATAGTTTCATCTGCAAGATCCACAGGTCTACCGGTATTCTTCTGATTATAATAAATAGGAATCTGTCTTACATTTCTTGGGAATGACATAACCAATCGGCCCGAAGGGTTATAGTCGCCTGCAATAACATCTGCAATACCATGCCCCCCCTGTGTCCCGGGGAACCATGCTTGAAGAATTGCATCCATACTCTCATCTTCCCAAGATAAATCAAGAGGGCGTCCGCTTAGGGTAATCAGAATAATTGGTTTACCTGTATCTTTTAGTGCTTTAAGCAACTCTCGTTGTGATTCAGGCAGACGAATGTCAGTTCTTACTGCAGCTTCACCCGACCAGTGGAAACTTTCGCCCATTGCTGCTATTATTATATCAGACCTGTTTGCTGCAGCAACTGCTTCTCTGATTTTCGCAGGAGATGTTTCAGTAAGTGTGCTACCTTCTGCATAAATAAAGTTTACAGATGTGCCACTGTATTTATCGCTTAAACCTTTAAAAATTGGAACACTCTTGTTTCTATCTCCCAAGCCTGCCCACTCGCCATTTAGGTTTATGGAATCCTTTATCATAGGTCCTATAAGAGCAATAGTTTTACCGCTCTCTTTTGAAACAGGGAGAGTCTGATTATCATTCTTTAATAATACAACAGAAGAGGCAACAGCCTTGCGTGCAGTCTCCATAAACTCGGGAGTCATTGTGTTACGCTTTGCTCTTTCTTCATCCAGATATCGGTATGGGTCATCAAAAAGACCAAGCAGAAATTTCATCTCAAGAATTCGTCTTGTAGCATTATTAATTGCATCTTCAGATACTTTACCCTCTTTTACCGATTGTTCAAGATATTTTATAAAAGATGCTCCTGTCATATCCATATCTACACCTGCATTAAGAGCCAGCTCAGCAGCATGTTTGTCATCTTCAGCTA
>DATGMV010000139.1:0-2077 GCA_035307185.1 Fermentimonas sp.
TAGAAAAATAATTGATAACATCAGTAAAACGAAAAAATGAGTCGTTTGTTCTTTTTGTTAATAATAAATAGCTTTTACTCTATATGTATTATCTCAGTTTTTGAAGAAATTCCGTTCTCGTTAAATGCTTCAACAGCTAAATAATATTCCTGCCCTTTGGTTAATGCCCTCAATTCATATGAGTTTTCGCTATAAATCAGCACAGAATTATTTAATTTATCGGGTTCAATGCCCCAATAAAGTACATAACCCATTGCGTCATCAACAGCGCTCCAGACAACATCTGCATTTCTGCTATCATTTTGTCTTACAGCATTAAAAGAGTTAGGCGTTTGAGGTGCATCACCGTTACCATTGCCAAACACCCTGAACTCACCAATTGCTAAATATTTATTTGGGAAATATTTATTAGCGAATCTAATGTATCTTGCTTGCAGCGGATTCTCCAACTCTATATAGGCATGTGGCCTATCTTCACTGTTCTCAGAAAAATCTACAGCAACATTCCACTTTTCGCCATCTTCCGATGTTTCAATAATGAACTGCTGTCTAAGTGTATCGGGTTTACCAAAGATATTTGCATTAAAGTCTTGAAAATTAATCTGCAGTGCATTTATTGTCATAATACGCTCAAGATCCATTTCAAACCAAATTGAGTCACTGTTGCTTTCAGCAACCCACAAAGTACGAATGTTTTCATCGTTAATCATTTCAACTGAATAGTTGGGCGACTCTTGCTCGGGCATATTACCCATTTCATGCTCATCTGCTACATTTCGTTCAATACCTGTTAGCACAGAGTTACTTCTTACAGGCTTATCTTTTGAAAGCAACATCCATCCTGTGAAGCGATGTTTATGATCATCTACCTTAACATCGGGCAGATAATGGGGATAGTCGCCATAAGCAGTATTGACATACATCTGACCATTATCCTCAAATCCTGCCGGATACATGCCAATTCTTCTTTCGAACTTAAAATTAACAGATATAGCCATTGTTGAGAAATGCCAGTGATTTCCGTTATTATCAACCACTGCACTTCCATGACCGGCACCGTTTAGAAATCCGCCAGGTTTGTATGCTACCGGATTATATGGTGCGTATGTAAACGGACCGAGTGGGTTGTTTGAAGTATATACACCATCTGCATATACATTCCATTGTGTGCCCGGAGCGCCATACATAAGATAGTATGTACTGTCATGCTTAACCATCCACGGACCTTCAATAAATGGAGCAATATCCGAATCATGATTCTGCCCGAATCTCTCCCATCCATGATTTTCAGGATCCAGATTAAACAGATCAACCTGTTTGCCCATCGGTATGTAATAATTCTCAGCATCAAGTTCAACACCTCTTATTGGCCATTTGTTAGAGGACTCCTCATAAAGATAAACCCTGCCATCAGTATCTACAAAAATATTTGGATCCTGTATCCCTCCCGGCGGATTGATTACAGCAAAGTTTGTTTTCCAATTTCCAAGTTCAGGGTTATCAGTCTCAATAATTGGTCCTCTGCCAGATGGATCACCATAGGCAATAATTTTATCACCTTTAACAGCTGCAGCGGGAGCATTTGAACCGCTGAAATACCAGCTTTGTGGTCTAATAAAACGCCATTTACCCATATCCTTAGAAACCCAGTAACCATGAGAACGAGTAACAAACATGTAGTATTTACCTTTGAAGTTTACAACTGCGGGATCAGCTCCCGAACGGTAAGAAACATCTCTTTCTGCACGATAATGAGACATATATGTATAGTCTATATCAACCGGATTGCAATAGGTCGTTTGGTGAGGCTTTAGTTGGGGCTCTCTGTTATTTTGGTCGTTAGATTCATCTATTCTATTACATGATAAAAGTGTATATGTTACTGCAATAAATAAACTAACTGATGCTATAGATTTCATTCTTTACTGTTTTATAATAATACTTTATTTGGGTCTAATCTGGATCAACACTGTAGCCTCTCTGTATTAACTCCGTATCAACTCTGTAGTTTTACGGTGTTAATCCGACTCAGGTTAGAGCAAAATATTGGTAAAATAGTGCTCATTAATCACCAATA
>DATGMV010000140.1:0-15695 GCA_035307185.1 Fermentimonas sp.
GGATAATCTTCTTTATAAGATTTAATAGTATCCTCAATATTAGCATCTGTATTTGCATTTTCCTCCTTCATAATGCAAAACGGAATTCCATAAAATCTGTCGTATGAATTAATTCCCTTTACAATAATATTGTAAGCATAAATAAATGTGTCATCATTATAAATTACAGAAAGCAGTTCGTTTCTTACTTGGCCAACTATATTACGATCTAATTCATTCTCTCTCAGTTTGAATTCAGATTCTTGAAAACATCCATTACTAAGTTTTCTTAGATACCGGTACCTTGCATCTGAATATAGATACTTGTTAAAATATGCAATAGTTTCCATCTTATCAGTCCTAAGTTTATGAAGTTCATAAACGGCTTTTTTCACGTGGTTAGTATAATATATTTCTGCTTTTAAGACTTCAAAATTTTCTTTTGCTCTCATATTATTATATTAGATAAAAACAAAAAATAACCCTGAATGAGGCATTAAGCCTTTCAGAGTTTTTCAAAATTCGCGGCATTGAATAATCGGCTGAGCCGATATTTTAAAAAGTTATGACTGGATATAAAAATAGATTTCAGTCACTTTATAATTGGTACAGTAGTATTGAAACATAAATTCTATAGACTGTTGCACAAATATAATATATTTAATAAAAGTATTAACAGTTTAGTTAAAATAAAAATGAGTTTGATTGTGCTTTATGTTATGGTTAATGGTGGTAATATATGGGTGTTTTGGTGCTTTTGTATGACCTATGTATGACCTAATAAAAAAACACTTATCATTTTTAAACGATAAGTGCCTTAATTTTAGAGTGATCCGAGCGGGATTCGAACCCACGACCCACAGCTTAGAAGGCTGTTGCTCTATCCAGCTGAGCTACCGGACCATTCTTTTAATTCATTGAGACTGCAAAAGTACAGCAATTCTTAGAATAAAAAAAATTTATATTTCTGTTTTTACTACCATTACAAAATTCCTTGACTCATCATTGCTTTTGCAACTTTCATGAAACCTGCGATATTCGCACCTTTTACATAATTAATATAACCATCTTGTTCGGTTCCATATTTTACACAACTTTCATGTATATTCGCCATAATCCACTTTAATTTTTCATCTACTTGCTCTGCAGTCCAGTTCAATCGCTCTGAGTTTTGAGTCATTTCGAGTCCGGATACTGAAACTCCACCTGCATTTGCAGCTTTGCCCGGAGCAAATAGTATTTTGTTTTCGTGGAATATATCAATTGCTTCGGGTGTAGATGGCATGTTAGCACCTTCTGACACTGCAATTATTCCATTTTTTACTAATATCTCTGCATCCTGCTGGTCTATTTCGTTTTGTGTAGCAGATGGCAGTGCAATATCACCTACCTCACCCCAAGGACGAGCTCCGGCTACATATTTGCATCCAAACTCTTCTGCATATTCTCGTATACGACCACGGTAAAGGTTTTTTAGCTCCATTACAAAATCGAGTTTCTCTCTTGTTATCCCCTCAGGATCATAAATATATCCATCGGAATCTGATAGGGTAATAGGAATTGCACCAAGTTCAATAAGTTTTTCGCATGTGTATTGTGCAACATTTCCAGACCCGGATACAATACATTTCTTCCCTTTTATATCTATACCTTTTGTTTTAAGCATTTCTAAAAGAAAGTAAACATTACCATAACCTGTTGCTTCCGGACGTATGAGCGATCCTCCAAATTCTCGACCTTTACCTGTGAAAGCTCCGGTAAACTCTCCAGCAAGTTTTTTGAATTTACCAAACATGTAACCTACTTCTCTTCCTCCAACTCCTATATCTCCTGCAGGCACATCGGTATTATGACCAATGACACGCCATAATCCTTCAACAAAAGCTTGACAAAATCTCATAACCTCTCCTTCTGATTTACCACGTGGTGAGAAATCGGAACCTCCTTTTGCTCCTCCCATTGGTAATGTTGTGAGTGCATTTTTGAAAGTTTGCTCAAAGGCAAGAAACTTAAGGATTGATGTATTTACAGAAGCGTGAAAACGAATTCCCCCTTTATATGGACCGATAGCGTTGTTATGCTGTACTCTGTAGCCCATATTAGTGTGTACCGAACCATTATCGTCTACCCATGTTACTCTAAATGTATGAATCTTATCGGGGACAATGAGACGCTCTATTATGTTTGCTTTTTCAAACTCGGGGTGTTCATTATACACCTCTTCAATGGATTCGGCTACTTCCTCTACTGCCTGCAAGTATTCAGGCTCGTTTGGGAAACGCATTTTAATTAAATTGACAATTTCTGAAGATTTCATATTTTACTATTTTGTATTTATGACTCGTTGTCATTTTGAAACACAAAAGTAATAATTAATTTCGATTTGTAAATAATAAAGCTATTTTTTTAGATTTTTGTAAATCGGGATAAAAACTATTGCACCAGACATTAAGATTGAAACAATGGTTATAGGTGTGAGTTCTGCGTACAAGAAAATATAGACAACCAACACAATCCAAAGTATTATTATAAAAGCAATTTGCGTTTGAGAAAGTTTCTTTTTTGCCATTATTATTGATCTTATTTGTTACTAATTTACAAAGATAAGTTATAAATGTTACTTTAGGGTTTTATTACGTTTTTGTTAAGTTTTTGTTACAATATGACTAAGAATTATACAGACACAATAAATTATTTTACCTTTGCGAGAATTAATAAATCCGCAATTTAATTTTAAATTAGACAAAATTTAAAAGGTTATAGTGAAGAGAACCAATAACTCTTCTGTCTAACAGAATATTGAAAAAAAATCAGTTTTCAAATGGAATCAATTTATTTAATTATTGTAATTGTACTGCTTGGGTTAGCTGTATTAGACTTAATTGTTGGAGTATCTAATGATGCTGTCAACTTTTTAAACTCAAGCATAGGTTCTAAAGTGGCTCCGTTGTGGGCCATTTTTGCTGTAGCATCAGTAGGTATACTTATTGGAACTATGTTTTCGAGTGGAATGATGGAGATTGCAAGAAGTGGAGTGTTTTATCCGGAAAAATTTACTTTCCCCTCTATTATGATGTTATTCTTGGCTGTCATGCTTTCGGATATTATTCTTCTTGATTTATTTAATACTTTTGGATTACCTACTTCAACAACAGTTTCATTGGTTTTTGAATTACTTGGTGCTGCTGTTGCTGTAGCTTTATTTACAATATGGACAACCGACACAGGAGATCATCTTGGTGATTTCATTAACAGTGGAAAAGCATTGGCAATAATTGGTGGTATATTTATATCAATTGCTATAGCCTTTGTTGTGGGAACTTTGATAATGTACATATCAAGATTGATATTTTCATTCAGTTACAAAAAAACATTTAAAGTTCTTGGAGCATTATGGGGCGGCATTGCTCTAACTGCAATAACATACTTTGCTGTTTTTAAAGGATTAAAGGGAAGCGTACTGGTTTCAGAAGGATTCATTAATTATCTTGATAACAACATGAGTACTGCTCTGCTATATACATTGGTAAGCTGGACAGTGATTATGGGTATACTGCAACATATATTTAGAGTTAATATATTGAAGATTATAGTACTTGCTGGTACTGCAGCACTGGCAATGGCTTTTGCCGGTAATGATCTTGTTAACTTTATAGGAGTATTCATGGCAGGTTTCGATTCATTTAAAATAGCACAAGTAGTTGCGGCAGCTGGAGGAGATATTAATAATCTACACATGGGTAGTCTTTCAGAGCCTGTTATGGCAAATAGCGCCTGGCTACTTGGTGCAGGTATTATAATGGTATCAGCATTAGTATTCTCTAAGAAATCGAGAACAGTATCAGAAACTGAGGTAAACTTGGCTCGAAAAGGGGAAGGGATAGAAAGATTTTCTTCGTCTCCTCTTTCACGTTCGATTGTTAGGGGAAGCTTAAATTTTAGTAAATCTATAAGTAGTATTGCACCATCATCTTTCAAAAAATTTATTGATAGCAGATTCGAACCGGTTGAATTAGAAAATAAGGCTCCTTTTGATCTAATTAGAGCATCAGTGAACCTTACAGTTTCTGCTCTACTTATTTCACTTGGTACTTCGCTTAAATTACCTCTTTCCACCACTTTTGTGACCTTTATGGTTGCAATGGGTACATCTCTTGCCGACCGTGCTTGGGGTCGCGAAAGTGCAGTTTACAGAATTAATGGTGTGCTTACAGTTGTAGCAGGGTGGCTAATGACTGCTCTTGTTGCATTTTCTACTGCTCTTTTAGTTGGTCTCTTTTTAATGTGGGGAGGCAAAATTGCAATTGTTGTAATGTTACTTGTGGTTGCTTTCATGTTGTTTAAGTCTGGAAGATTACACACTAAACGTAAAAATAAAGAACAACAACAGCAACAAATCCTCTCAAGTAAAGATCAACTAATTACTTCGTGCAACAAGGAAGTTCACATTGTTATGGATAAAACAATTTCTGTTTTCAGAAGAGTTATTGATGGCTTGAAAGATGAGAATAGAAAGTCGGTAAAGAAAGCTATGACAGAGGCAAACGATCTATACTCGAGATACAAAGATAAAAGAGACTATGAAGTAGTTCCTACACTGGAAAGCATTCAGTTAAATGCACTTGACTTAGAACAGGAATATGTGCAGATAGTAGATTATTCATATGAGATTACCAAATCTCTTAAAGCAATTACTGAATCTACTTTCCAATATATCGACAATAATCATTCAGCATTTTCTAAGGAACAGATAGAGGATTTAAAAGTAATTTACAACACTCTTTCAGAAGTATATAGTGGATATATCAAAATGGAAAAGTCAAATGATTACAGCAATTTCGATCAGGTTCTTAACCTTAGGTTAACTATTTTAGATTTGTACTCTAAGATGACTAAACGTCAGATTAAAAGGGTTAAGGAGGGCGTTTCGAGCACTCGTAATAGTATTTTATTCCTAAACTTGGTGAATGAATCTAAGATTGTAACTCTACAATCGGGCAACCTAATGAAGTCTCATCGCAATTTCAAAGAACAGGCGGCAAAGTCAGGAACGAAGTTCATAGATCCTAAGCAGTTTATTAAAGATGCTACATTGAATAGCTAACAAGTGAATAAAAGTAGACTTACAAAAAACGTCCATTATTAAACAATGGACGTTTTTTGTGATACTTAATGTCTGATAAACCTCTAACGGTTATTCAAGATTAGTCAACCTAAAATGCTAAATTACTTCTGATTTAAATTGATGTTTAGACTTTGGTTTTTACTGAGATCTACCTGCATTGAAATTGGTTCGTAAGATATTAACTCTACAACCATTTCGTATTTGCCTGGTTTTACATCGTTTACAGAGAATTTACCATCAAGATCGGAATAGAATTTTCTCCCATCAACTAATATGGAAGCTCCCGCCAATGTTTCATTGTTCTTTTTATCCACAACTACTCCTGTTAACTGTAAAGATTCTCTACTTGCTACATTAGCAACCAATTCAGTTTCATTTGACTTTTTAACCTCTTTGTTATTGCTTATGTTAGAATTTGTAAATGCTGATGTTGTCATCAAAAGAGATATCCCTATTACTAAAACAGTTTTCATATAACTATAAAATTCATTTATATTGGTTTAACTCACACAAATATAGGGATTCAAAAAGTATGACCCTATTACGTTTTAATTAAGCTTTTGTTAAGTTTTTATTACCTAATTTTTAATATCTCTTTTCATCTAATAAAGTGCCTTCCTCATCCCACATACGCCAAATACCGGTTTTGTTTCCATCAAAGTAATTCATTTCGTAGCGTTGTGTTCCAAGTTCATCCCAAATTCTCCATGTACCATGTTTATTTCCGTTACGATACTCTGCCTCTGAAATAAGTTGTCCTGATTTATCATAAGAACGCCACAGACCATGAAGTTTGCCATCTTTGTATGATCGTATCTCCTGCGGTTTACGGTTTTCGAAATAAACAATGTAAGGACCTTCGGGTAGACCATTTTTAATTTGCATTTCAAGCCTCAACGTATTATTTTCATAATACTCTCTGTAGTCTCCGGTATATAGTTCTGTTTGTGCTCTATCTCGGTAGAATATACCTTCTATTTGATAAATCTTCGACGTATCTTTTAGTTTTTGATCAGACTGCAACTTCTGAGCAGGGAGATTTAGAATTATAAATGATAGCGCAACTAATAGATATACTTTCCTATTCATGTTAGAACTGATATCCTGTCCAGCTGAATATATTTGTAGGACAACCTGTATTTCCGGTTTCAATTTTTACTCCGGGAAAGTCTGCTGATGTTTTTCCACTTGGCAGAGTTATCTCATTACCTATTATATTATTGCTTAAACCATTTGTTAAACTGATTTGAGCACTTGTGTTACCTTCGCCTTTTCCATCGCTTAAATCTATTAAATCTTTAACTGTACCTGTTCCTTTTACGAGAGCATTTACAATTGTAGCATTAGCCCCGCGGCGAAGTTTGATAACATCGTGCATATACTTGTATGGAGGAGCTGTTCTGGATACTTCATCTCCGGCAACTGCGGCAAGTCTTAAGTCGATAGTCATATTCTCTACTCTGAAATTTGCCTGATTGGGATGAAAAGGAAAACCTCCATCAAGATTACCATCAGCTTCAATTCCACGAGGATCTGATTCAGAACTTTGAAAACCGGGCTCCCAAATACCATAAGCATTTTTTAATGTGCCATTATATCCTTGAGTGAAATCGAACATATCATCATCAGAGTTAATTGCCAAAAGATTTGTTACATTAACAGAACCTCCAAAGAATTCGATTGCATCATCGGCACCATCATAGATGTAAAGATCGCTAATTTGAGTTCCGCTGCCAACTCCGTTTAAAGTGAGTCCGTTATGCTCAACATTGGCACTCGAACGTGCACCTGTATTTCCTAACTCAAGGAAAGTAATTACTCCTGAATTGTCATTTTTAACGTTTCCACCGTAAACGTAAGCAGAGTTAACTTCTGTGCTACCTACTTCATTTGGATCTGCAAGCGGAGCTTTACCATTAATGATAATTCCACCCCAATATCCTTCACCTGCATTTTCTTTATCGGCTTTAATAACTACAGGACTGTCTTTTGTACCGCGTATGTTTATTTTACCACCCTGCAATACAAGTATATAACGACTAAAGCCTGGCTCTGATTTGATTACTGTACCTGCCGGTATATCCAATACTCCATCCTCTTCAACGATAAGCGGACCAACTAATTTGTATTCAACTAAAGGATCTAAAACTTTTGTACTTGACACAGAACCCGACAATTCATTGTCTACGACGGGATTCTCAACATTGTCGTCACTATCACAAGACACAAACGTAAGTGATAAAGCAACTACTGCTAAAAACATGATGTTTAAAAACTTTTTCATTTTGATAAATTGATTTTGATTGAAAAAAATATTTATTGTTATATTTCGTAGCTTACTCCTAAGCTTATATTCATACCTTTCTTAAACTCATTGAGTATAATTTGATTATCTGAACTACTTTTTTCTCGAGTGAGTTTGTATGAAGGATTTAGTAAATTACTTGCTTTGAGCTTAACTGTGAAGTTTTTATTGAATTTGTATGATGAAACAAAATCCATAGTACCTACCCCTTCCTCAACAATATCTTTAAAACCAAGCATTCCAATTGTATGTATTCTTTCACTGAAATAATTGAAAATAAGTGAGGCAGTAAGGTTTTTATCGTTATTCGAATGATTATATGTTATATCGAAGTTACCGATTAATGGTGCAGCTCCTTCAAGTTGACTATTTCTTGTAGTGTTATTTATATAATCAATTTCCATTTTTGTGAGGATATACGATCCATTTAATCCCATCGATAATCTGGTAGATTTGTTGGTTGCAGTATTGTATTTATTAAAGATATTTTTTCTTACCTCAAGCTCAATACCTGCAACATTTGCAAATTCACTTATATTGTCATATTTAAGTACTCCTGCCGAATTACCTGCTTCTACTCTCGCTATTGGGTTTGCTACATGTTTATAAAACCCGGTAACTGATATTAATTCAGAAGGGCTTAAATAGTAGTCCCATTTTAAATCGGTATTATAATTATCGGAGGGTTTTAAATCGGCGTTACCCTGACTTGCATATCCAATATTAACATATCTATACGGTGATATCTCTTTTGACTGTGGTAGTGTATATGTAATACTTGAACCAAGACGTAACACGTTTTTATCATTGATATCATATCTTAAATTGAGACTTGGCAGGTAATACAGCTTTTTATCAAGTGTTTTCTTTCCCGGTGATGCGTGATCTACCTCATAACTTACTGTCATATCAACATAGTCGGTTCTGAAACCTCCATTAATATTTAATTTCTGCGTTAATTGGTAAGTACCTTCTATGTAAGCAGAATTAATATATTTGGTTACATGATATGAATTTGGCTCACCTTGCATCATACGAAAGTTACCCTGATTATAGTTTTCCTGATTGTAAACTTCGTCGAGTTTTAAATCTTCTATATTAAATGCTATGGGATTATAAGGATCATAGTTATACTCAACAGACTCAAACTTGTCATCCACAAAACGACCATCGTAACCAATTGATATTAATGAGTTACCGTTACCGAAAGAGTCATTAAGCCTATAAACAATGTTTGTTTTTAAGTTTATGTCATTCTCATTGAGTTCTGAGAAAAAACGCTTTTGTCTGTTGCTCCCCATTAATGCATATGATCCGTCGTGACCTTGATAAAGAAAATTTTCTCTCCTATCGGGTTCAAGTCCTTTGATATGATTATATGAAACCCCAAGATTTAGTTGAAGCTTTTTAGACAACTCCCAGTCGGATATAAGTTGATTTGTTATAAGTGTATTATCATTCAATTGCTGTCTTCGTAAGAACACTCCAAAAGGTGGATCTTGATTTTTCTCAGTATCTCTACCGTTATATTCTCCTACATATGCATTCATTGCATGCAACATCATAAAGTTGTACTCAATATTGTGCTTACCGTTAATTCCGTAACTAACGTTTGCTAATGCAAGCTGATTAGTGTTATGCAAATATTTATAGCCAATTTGGTCTTGATAAGGATCCTCGTCACCGGTTGTTATGCTGCGTACAACTTCTCTTGTATATGAGTAATCTGTGGAGTGCGATCCGACGATAAAAAAAGCTAGTGGATTTCTATTTTCTCCAATACGATATTGTTTACCTCCCGAAAATCCAAAACTCAAATTCATAGGAAGATTTACTGAGAGTGGGTCTAAACTGTTTCTAAAGTCATATTTTCCACTCGTAGGATAATCGTTGTTTGCAAATCCAAAATAGTTGTAACCTTCAGCCATTACAAAATCATTACCAAGTGATTCTGTATTTGCTTCACCAGATATTTCGGCACTAAAGGATTTATCTCCTATTAGTCTTTTAGAGTTTATATTGATTATTGCACCGCCAACATCAGTTGAGTTACTTCCACTAAATGCCTTATTTACATCAATATTTTGAATAACATCGGTACTGAAAAATTCAAGTGCTATGTTTTTATATTCCGGGTCTTCTGATGGAATTGGAAATCCATTGAAAAGAGTAGCATTATACCTATCGCCAAGTCCACGAACAAAAACATTCTTAACTCCTTCTTGTCTGGAGATACCTGATACCTGAGAAACTGCAGCCTGTGCATTACCAATTCCTTTTCGGGAGAGCTCGCGTGCACCAACTGACTGTGTAGCTACAAGAGCCTGACGTTGCTCCATAAGTAAAATGTTTTCGCTTTCACGGTTAACCCTTGCAACTACTTCTACTTCCTGTAGGTTAATATCGTCGGATAACATTTCAAAATCTAAAACTGTTTCTTTGTTTGCTTCAACTAATACACTTGAGTGTTTAATTTGATTATAAGCAACGTAAGATACAATGAGTGTATGAGTACCTGCAGCTACATTATGTATTGTATAATTGCCATCGAGATCGGCTGCTGCTCCATTTGTAGTTCCTTCTACAAGCACCGAAGCACCAATTAGAGGTTCATTGGTTTTTGCGTCTGTAATAACTCCTTTAATTGTGCCTGATTGTGCCAGTGTGTACGACGAAAAGGCAATTAGGAGTATTGCAATAGTGGTCTTTAATAAAATAAATCTTTGAGTCACGAATTTAATATTATATATTTTTCGGCACAAAGGTCTATTAATAATGTTACAATACGATTAAGACTTAATTACGTTATTGTTAAGTTTTTAGAGCATAAAAAAACGGGGCTTACACCCCGTTTTATCTATTTTATATTACTTGTTTAATACCTTTTCTTTTTATTGGCTTTAGTTCTTTTTTTGCCAAAAAACTCTTTTTTAGGTCTTCCTCCTCCAGATTTATCATCATCTTGAGCAATCTGAACCAGAAGTTTTCTATCCTCAAGGTGCATACCCTTAAAAGTATTTATAACCCTCGACGCATCTTGTTCGGGCACTTCAAAAAATGAAAAGCTTCTCATAAGATCAATTTTCCCAATTGGAACTTTACCTTTTACATTATCATTTATGAATCCCATAAGAACGGCAGGGTTTATACCATCCATTTTACCAACATTTATAAATAAGCGTGAATAGCCTTTTTCAGGTACTCTCGATCCTCCCTCACCTCTGTCGAACTGTCTACCTCGAGATTCCCTGTTTTTTCTTGAGGAGCCCTCAGTTGGTTCATATATCTCTTCTGCAAATTGATAATACTCTATCAGACGATTGAATTCAAGTGATACAATACGTTTGATGATATCCTCTTTTTCGAGCCACTCTAACTTACGGAATATTGATGGTAGAAGTCTTTCAATTTCTTCTTCATTAACTTTTACTTTTTCAATTTTATCAACAAAGTTGAATAGCTGTTTTTCGCATATAACATCACCTTTAGGAATATCTCGCTTCTCAAACTTCTTGTTTATCTGTTTTTCTATTTGAGCTATTTTGCCTTTCTCCTTTATGTGAGTTATAGATATTGAAGTGCCCGTTTTGCCGGCACGACCTGTTCTTCCGCTTCTATGAGTATAAATTTCGTTGTCATCAGGCAAACCATAGTTTATGATATGTGAAACATCATCAACATCAAGTCCACGAGATGCAACATCTGTTGCAATAAGTAGCTGAAGGCTATGATTACGGTACTTACTCATTACCAAGTCGCGCTGAGCCTGAGAAAGATCTCCGTGTAGTGCATCTGCATCATACCCATCTTGCAATAATTTATCTGCAATTTCCTGAGTTTCTTTTCTTGTTCTACAAAAAACAATACCGTAAATACCCGGATAGTAGTCAACAATTCTTTTCAGGGCAAGATATTTATCTTTTGCATGTACTACATAATATAAGTGACGCACATTAAGTGCACCTTCATTTTTCCTGCCAATGGTTATTTCCATTGGGTCTTTCATATACTTACGGGTAATTTTTTCTATTTCTCTGGGCATTGTAGCCGAGAATAGCAACATACTTCTACTTGCCGGAACGTATGATAAAATTTCATCAAGATCTTCGGTAAATCCCATATTAAGCATTTCATCTGCTTCATCGAGTACCACTGTGTGCACGTTGTCGAGTGAAACTGTCTTGCGCTTAATAAGGTCGAGTAGTCTACCCGGAGTTGCTACAATTATATGAACTCCTCTTTTTAAAGATCTAATCTGACTTTCTATACTCGACCCTCCATAAACAGGCAGAATCTTAATGTCTTCTACATACTTTGAAAAGTCGGTAAGATCTCCCGAAATTTGAAGACATAGCTCACGTGTGGGACAAAGAATAAGTGTTTGAGGAGAAAGCTGCTTTAAGTTGGTTTTTTGTATTACCGGTATTCCAAATGCAGCTGTTTTGCCGGTACCAGTTTGCGCAAGCGCGATAATGTTTTTTGTTTGATCTAATAGTTGAGGAATTACTTCTGCCTGAACCGGCATTGGTTGTTCAAAACCCAACTCTTCAAGGGCTTGCTGTATTTCTGGAGCAACCCCTAATTCATTAAATGTTCTCATTTTTATAATTTTTTATTTTATGTATGAGTAATAATATTTCTCCGTTCCTCACACAACCCATATATAAAGATGAGAGAAAACACAATTACAATTATTTGAAAATTATGGTGAAACCTACTTAGGAAGATAATAAATAGTGATAACCAAAAAAATCAGGCGCAAAGGTATGAAAATAAAATGGATATACTTATATCACAATGGATAAAGTAGATATTTTCTTAGTAGATTTCTTTTTCCACTGGTTACACGAAGTTCTTTTTCAAGATAATTATCTACTGATCCATATTTTTGATTAATGTGTTCAATTGCGTAGTTCAGATAAGATTTATTTACCGTAAGCATTGCAGTTATTGCCTCTTGTAATGACTCGGGAAGATGTCTGGCATCAATTTTTGCAGTTACCGGATCAATTAGTTTATTTGATAACATATAATCTTGCTCAAGTGAAGGATGAGGAACACCAAGTGCATATAAAATAAGATATGAAGCTATCCCCACTCCATCTTTTCCTAAAGATCCTGATAACAGAATTGGGTAATTGGCATCATTAGTTAGTATATCAAACATTTCTCCAAATTCAAGCTTATGTTTTTCTATTATATCTACATATGCCTCCTGAACATATCGTATTGCATCACTTCTACTATAATTTTGATTTAATAACTGACCATCCAGCTTCTCTGCATCCATGGGTGTTAATGGAATTGAAAATTTTTGAATTGAAGGGTGAAGAAGAATAGGATATTTGCCAATAGTTTTTTCTGATCTGAAATCAATAACAGTTCTAATATTAAGTCTCCTTATTTTTTCCTGATCATATAATGTGCAATTACTAAGATTGCCCGATCTGTAAATTTGTCCCCATTTTATTTGCCTGTCGTCTGAAGTAAAATATCCACCAATATCTCTGAAGTTTTTGATATTATTCATATCTATAACTCTATTGGCAACTACGCCCGACTGAACACCTGAAGTGCGTAGTATAAAATACTCTCTTAGACCCGATCCTGTTGGATTCAGACGTAAAACTTGGTTGGCAATTTTTGTTGTAGTTACAGGCGAGAAATCATTTATAGAACTGTCTGAAAGTGAAGATAGAATTTCAATTTCTCCCTCCTGATCAGGACTAACCTCCCATTTAAGCAAAAAATCACCTTTAGGATCTTTCTCTACAACAGAAGTGATCTTTATTGTTGACATACAAGAGTTTGCAACAATAAAAACTAAAATCAAAATGTATATAGAATATAGTTTCTTCAACATCTACTTTATTTACAAACAAATGTAATAAAAAGTTTGTTCTTAAATATTAGTAAACGTCTTCTATTAACAATATATAAACTTTCATTTTTCTTTTTAATGAATTATATATTAGACATTTATATAGTTTTTAGGATATCAACATGTTTTGTTGATAAGTTGTGTATTACCTGTGCAAAGAATTTGATAATATAATTTGGAAATTCTAAAAATATATTTCCTAAAATTAAATTTGATATAACAGCAAAAAGTAACCGAATTTTTAGAGAATTGTTTCGCTCTCTTTTCAACAGTAAAAATGTAAGCAAAAAGAAATAAATTATTAACTTTGCGGATTATGAACAGCTTATGATAACATTTGTAAATATCTCAATCACAAAGGAAAAGAAAAAAATGTATTGTAGATAACTGTAGATAACTACTCCAATTATTTACAAAATTCAAAAGCAAGATTTTTTAGGGAAAAATTTATCAACAGTATCAACAGCTTATCATTATCATCATATATCTTTTTAATTTTAAAACTATATATAATAATAAGTAGATTATGACAAAAGAAGAAATCATTAAAAATATAGAGCACCTTAAAAAAGAAAAGAATGCAATTATACTTGCACATTACTACCAGGATGCCGATATACAGGATATAGCAGATTTTGTAGGAGATAGTTTAGCCCTTGCACAATGGGCTGCTAAAACGACTGCCGATATAATTGTATTGTGTGGAGTGCATTTTATGGGTGAAACGGCAAAAATATTAAGTCCTGATAAGCGTGTTTTTATTCCTGATATGATGGCAGGTTGTTCTCTTGCCGATAGTTGTCCGGCAGATGAATTCGAAAAATTTATAAATGAACACCCCAATCATACTGTATTATCTTATGTAAATACTACAGCCGCAGTAAAGGCATTAACCGATATAGTGGTAACCTCTACTAATGCTAAGCATATAGTTGAGTCATTACCAAAAGATGAAAAAATAATATTCGGACCTGATAAAAATTTAGGTGACTACATAAATAAAATTACCGGCAGGAACATGCTTCTTTGGGATGGTGTTTGTCATGTTCACGAGCAATTTTCACTTATAAGAATTCTGGATATAAAAAAACAATATCCCGATGCTTTAATTTTAGCGCACCCCGAATGTCCTAAATATCTTTTAGAAGTAGCCGATCATGTGGGGTCTACTTCATCTATCTTAAAATTTGCCACTACCTCAGATAATAAGAGATTTATAGTTGCTACAGAGGCAGGTATATTACATCAGATGCAGAAAGAAAATCCACATAAAGAGTTTATTCCTGCACCACCTGAAGATTCAACTTGTGCATGTAACGAATGTTTTTACATGAAGATGAATACTTTAGAAAAACTTTATCTCTGTTTAAAAAATGAAAGACCAGAGATATTGGTTGATGAATCTACAAGATTAAAAGCAGTTAAACCAATAGAAAGAATGTTGGAAATTTCTGCTAAACATGGTTTATAAAACTTCTTATAAAAGCATAAATATAATGCTTCAATATTTTTTAGTAACTTTGCAGCCGCTAAATTCAAATATCTGTATTTAGTTTATTGGTTATTAACTCTCAGTATTTTTAAAGTTAAATTATAATGGCTCTCCAGTGTGGTATTGTAGGATTACCAAATGTTGGTAAATCTACTCTTTTTAATTGTTTGTCAAATGCTAAAGCTCAGGCTGCAAATTTCCCGTTTTGCACTATAGAGCCAAATGTAGGCGTTATTACAGTTCCTGATGAAAGACTTAATAAACTTGCCGAACTCGTAAAACCAAATAGAATATTACCTACTACAGTAGAAATAGTAGATATTGCAGGTTTAGTTAAAGGAGCCAGCAAAGGTGAGGGATTAGGTAATAAATTCCTTGCAAACATTCGCGAAACTGATGCAATACTACATGTTCTAAGGTGTTTTGATGATGAAAATGTAACACACGTTGATGGTGCTATTGATCCAGTAAGGGATAAAGAGATAATAGATGCTGAATTACAACTTAAAGATCTTGAAACAATCGAATCAAGAATTAGCAGAGTTGAGAAACAATCCAAAACCGGAGGGGATAAAGATGCCAAATTAGCATTTAATGTATATTCTAAGATTAGAGAAGCTTTGCTGAAAGGAGAATCAGCAAGAACAGTTACATTTGACACAAAAGATGAAATAAAAGCTGCAGAAGAATTATTTTTGCTAACTGCAAAACCTGTTATGTATGTTTGTAACGTAGATGAAGCGAGTGCAGTAAACGGAAATAAATATGTGGATGCAGTAAGAGAATCAGTAAAGAACGAAAATGCAGAGATATTAATTGTAGCAGCTAAGATAGAGTCTGAAATTGCCGAGTTTGACACATATGAAGAAAAACAAATGTTTCTGAACGAAATAGGTCTTGAAGAATCTGGTGT